>JAYVMQ010000322.1:0-4510 GCA_043758855.1 Chloroflexota bacterium | reverse complement strand
ATCGCATGTCCGACTTGAGGCGGCGCGGGTGACGCCGAATGCGGAATCGGGACGGATAGTCATCGGCGATCGGACTACGATGGAGGGCTATTGCAGCGTTAGTGCAGCTGAGTGGATCGAGATTGGCTCGAGCGTCCTGTTCGGTGCAAACGTAGCGGTCCGAGATCACGACCATGGGTTTCGCGAAGTCGCCCTGCATCGAGGCGATCAGCCCCTTGTCGCCCTGCCGGTCCGGATTGGCGACTTCGCTTGGCTCGGGCAGAACGTCGTCGTCACGAAGGGAGTGACGATCGGCCAAGGCGCGGTCATCGGGGCGAATGCGGTCGTCACGGGTGACGTTCCCGACGGTGCCATCGTCGCAGGCGTGCCGGCGCGCCAGATTGGTTGGGCGGATGGCCGACCATTCCGCAAGCCTTCCCACGCCGGGTAGGCCAGCCCCAGGAGCGTCCTGCACTGGTCTTTTGGAATCGGCTGGGCAAGTGCGACGTTCGGACGTCAGCCAGCAGGAGCCCACGGCGACGGATCAGCCGATCGGCCCAGGCATCTCCTCGACCGATGGCCCCTCCGCAGGTACGCGCCATCGACCGCGCCGCGACGCATCACGCACGTTCCAGGCGACCGCGGACGTGACCAATCGCAATGCCCTAGCTCGCTGCTCGGATGACCGAACCCGACGCAGGACATGAATTGGGGATCGTACGAGCAGGAAGAACGTCAATGTCGTGAGATTGCTCACCAGACCGCCGTTCCTACGTACGAACAGGATCCCATTGCGGAAATGGTAGGCCTCGGCCTCGGCCGATGGGACGGTGCCGCCCCGAAGGTGGACGACCCACGTCCGAGGCTCCACCAAGCAACGGTAGCCGGCACGCGCCGTGCGAGCACACCAGTCGATGTCCTCCCAGTAGGAGACGAAGATCGGATCGAGGCCCCCGACTCGGCGGACGGCATCGAGAGAGACAAGAAGACACGGGCCGTCGAGCCAGGGCATCGGGTACGGCCGGTCGGTTGCGACAGGGTCGCGGCGGTGGGCAGTCAGCCCGGTCAGCCACGAGAATTGACCCCCAGCCGAGTACGTAGAGCCATCGCGGTTCCGGATGATCGGGGCGACGGCCGCGACATCGGGAGCGGTGGCTGCGACCAGTCGATCCAGCATGCCGGGGTCCGTGATCAGGGTGTCGTTGTTCAGGAGGAGGATGTGGGTCGCGCCGTGCTCCGTGGCCCAACGAATCGCCGCGTTGTATCCACCGGAAACGACTCGGTTCTCCGGAAGCCGGAGGGCCTCAACCGGTGGCCCAAACTCTGTCGCCAGTCGGGCTCCTTCCGGCTCGTGCGATCCGTTGTCGACGATGACCACCGGGACCGGCCAGCCTCGGAGCCCGGTCAGGCTCTCAACGCAAGCACGTGCTTTCTCGTAGCCGTTCCAGGTGAGCACACCGATGACCACTCTGGGAGTCGAGGCATCGCGTTGGGGCGGAGCCTCGTGGGCGGTCGAGCGGGCGCCTCTGGTCACGGCCGAAGGATAGACGCCAACGGTTCCTGCGGTGCGCCTCGATCGTGCAGCGGTGGGTTGCACGGCCGCATCATGACGACGTGAACATCGTCCTCCGCGGCGGCGCCGAGATCGCCGGGCTGATCCTCTCCCTGGTCACGACGCTATGGGTGAGTCGGATCGTCGGGCCGTCGTATTTCGGCTACTACGCCGTCATGGTGACGATCGTGACGCTCGGCGCGCTCCTGATCAACGTGGGCCTGTCGACCGCCGGCTCCCAGGGTGTCGCCAACGATCCGAGTAGCGCCGGCGAGGTCATGTGGGTAGTGACCATCTGTCGTGCCGGGATCGCCGTGATAGCGATCCTCGGCGGCCTGGTCGTCCTGACTGTTGTGCCGATCGATCCGGTCCTTCGGGGCTACCTCAGGATCGGGCTGGTCATCTGGGCATTCGTCCCGCTCAGGAGCGAGTGGGCTCTCGTCGCCCAGGGTCAACTTCGCGCGATTTCCGCGATCCGGGTAGCCGGATCGGTCGCCACCGTGCTGGCCGCGATCCTCCTCGTTCATGACGTGTCCGATGCCGACCGTATTGCGTGGATCCCGGTTGTCACCGCTGCCGTGAACGCGGTCGGCAGCAGCCTCGTCGCCCACCGATCGTCGCCGTTCCGACATCCCGTCGGCACCCGTGTGACGGGGACCGTCATGGCGTACCTGCGCGACGGGCTCCACTACCTCAAGAGCGACGTGTCCGTGTTCATCTTTACGAGCTCGGATCGACTCTTCCTCTACGCGCTAACCACGCCTACGGTGGTCGGCCTCTACGAGGCGGCCTACCGAGTGATTCAGCCTTTTTACATGATCAGTGCCGTCGTCGGTGATGCGATGTACCTCCAGCTGGCGCAGGCGTTCGGGACTGACCGGCTCAGGTCCACCTTCCGCCGGTACGTGGACCTCATGTGCTTTGCGACGATCCCGCTTGGTTTCTTCCTCCTCGCCTTCGCTCCGACGGTCATCGCCATCCTGTATGGGTCGAAGTACGCCGCGGCGAGCGACTTTCTCGCGATTCTCGGCTGGGTGATCACGTTCGGCTACACGAACGGGATCGCCGTGATCCCCTTCACCGCCTGGAACCGTCCGCGTGAATACGGCAACTCGACGGCGTTGGGCGGCGCGGTCAACCTCGCACTGAACTTCGCGCTGATTCCGCCATACGGGGGATTCGGGGCGGCCTGGGCGACGGTTGCTGCGAAGGTCGCAGTCACCCTGGCCGGGATTCGCTACTTCCGACAGGCGACGGAGTATCCGATCGTCCGTGACTTCGCCGAGTACCTCGGCATGTCCGCGGTTGCCTTTGTCGCCGGCCTAGGTGCGACCTTCCTCGCGGGGTTGCCCAGGACCATCGGGATCGTCGTGTTCAGCGCCGTGTATGTGGCGCTGGTGGCGTTCGTCCGCTGGCGCCGATATGGACACTCATCTCAGGTAAGGGTCTGAACTCCACCGTCGAGCGAGTCATCGTCCGTCCAGGGCTGCCGGGATCGTCCGGGCCAGGATCTGGAGATCCAGCCAGAGCGACCAGCGATCGATGTATTCGAGATCGGCGGCCACCCACCGGTCAAAGTCAGGCTCGCGCCGGCCGCGGACCTGCCACAGGCCGGTGATCCCGGGCTTCATCGACAGGCGGCGGCGGTGCCACAGGTCGTAGCCGGCGACCTCGTCGGGGAGCGGGGGCCGGGGACCCACCAGGCTCATCTCGCCGAGCAGGACGTTCCACAGTTGCGGCAGCTCGTCCAGGCTGGTCCGGCGCAGGAACCGGCCGACGCGGGTGACGCGCGGGTCGTCGGTCAGCTTGAAGGCACGCCCATTGATCTCGTTCCGGTCGGTCAGCGCGGACCGACGCTCTTCGGCATCGCGCGCCATGGATCGGAACTTCGCGACGTCGAAGCGGCGACCGTGCAGACCGACGCGCTGCTGGCGGAACAGGACCGGACGGCCATCGCCGAGCAGGATGAGCACGGCGATGCCGCCGAAGAGGGGGCTCAGGAGGACGATCCCGACGACCGCGGTCGCCAAGTCAAGCAGCCGCTTCGCGGCGAGGGCGAGGGTTCGATCGGGTCCGGACACGAGCGAGAAGACGGGCGTCCCGTCGAGATCCTCCACGCGTCCGGCTGAGATCGGGCGCTCCAGGACGTCCATCGGGATCCGGACGATCTTGCCCTCCTCCTCGCACAGATGAGCGATCGCGTCGATGAGGCTCCATTGGGAAAAGGGCAGACAGATCGCGACCTCGTCCACGACACGCTCATGGAGGACCTTCTCGAGGTCGTCCAGCGTCCCCAGGCGATCCCACTGACCGGGGGGGTCGAACTCGTCGCTGGCATCCAGAAACCCGATCACCCGCAGGCCAAGCTCCCGGTGATCCTCGAGCTTCCGTGCGAACGCCTGGCCCCGTGCCCCGGCGCCGAGCACGAGCACGTTCCTCGTGTTTCGACCCTCGCGCCGGATACGCTCCATCCAGATCCGGATCGCGGCCCGCAACCCGAGCGTGGCCACGAACTGGGTCGGGAACAGGGCCATCAGGAAGAGTCGACTGACGTCCGGCAGCTTGAACAGGAACAGGACGCTCAGGGTGACCAGTGTGATGAGCACGGTTGCGCGCAGGATATCGATCGCCTCGCTGCGCAGCGACCAGCGCGCCCGTGGCCGGTACAGCCCGTTGAGCGTCAGCGCCACGACCCAGCCGAGCGCGTAGAGGGCGAGGAATGCGGCTGGCTCGCTGACCACCCGTCGCCACAGAACGGCCCAGTCGGGCCCGAACCGCCACAGCGACAGCAGAACGAACAGCGCCATCGCGAGCAGCGCGTCGCCCAGCATGAGGAGCGTACGGAACCAGAAGGCGTGGCGACGGATCATGACGGGTCCAGCCTAGTCCGGGGTGGTGCGTGCGGGCAATGGTACCGAAGCGCTATCGGAACGTGAGGCGCGGCAGCTCCGGGACAAGCTGGTCTCCGGGGACCGGCCG
>JAYVMQ010000321.1:0-17293 GCA_043758855.1 Chloroflexota bacterium | reverse complement strand
CAAAAAGGTTGACGTTCTCATCATCGGCGGCGGCATGGCCAACACGTTCATGCTTGCCCAGGGCAAGTCGGTCGGCAAGAGTCTGGTCGAGCCGGATCGCGTAGAGGATGCCCGGGCGATCATGGAGTCGGCTGCTAAGCACGGCACCAAGATCATCCTGCCGATCGACGTCATCGTGGCTAAGGAAGTCACGCGCGGCAGCGAGTACAAGACCCTGCCGGCCGACAAGGTTCCGGCCTCCTGGAACATCGTCGATATCGGCAAGCAGAGCCTCGATGCGATGCGCAAGGCCCTGGAGCCCGCCCGGACGGTCTTCTGGAACGGCCCACTCGGCGTCTTCGAGATTCCGGCTTTCTCGACTGGCACCAATGAGATCGCCCGCTTCCTGGCTGGGCGCGCTCAGGCTGGTGCGACCGTTGTCGTGGGTGGCGGCGACTCCGTCGCCGCCGTCGAGCAGCAGGGGCTCGGCGACAAGATGACGCACATTTCCACCGGCGGCGGTGCTTCTCTCGAGTTCATGGAGGGCAAGGAACTGCCCGGTGTCGCAATCCTGCTGGATAAAGTTCCGGCCACGTCCGGCGAATAAACGGAGTCGTTGATGACAACAATCGATCTGATCGAAGCTCGCCAGATTCTCGATTCGCGCAGCAACCCAACTATCGAAGTCGACGTCGTGCTGGTCGACGGTTCTGTCGGCCGCGCGGCGGTTCCGTCCGGCGCCTCAACTGGTGCCAACGAGGCGGTTGAGCTGCGCGACGGCGATAAGAACAAGTACGGCGGCAAGGGTGTCCTGAAGGCCGTCAAGAACGTTCGCGAGATCATCGCCCCTGAACTGCTCGGCACGGACGCGGCAGATCAGGCCGGCCTCGATGCGGCCCTCATCGCCCTCGACGGGACCCCCAACAAGGGCAAGCTCGGCGCCAACGCCATCCTTGGCGTTTCCCTCGCGGCAGCGCACGCGGTCTCGGCCAGCTACGAGATGCCGCTGTACCGCTACCTCGGCGGTGTGGGGGCGCGCATCATGCCCGTCCCGTTCTTCAACATCCTCAACGGCGGCAAGCACGCCCGGAACTCGACGGACTTCCAGGAGTTCATGGTCGCGCCGGTCGGCGTCGACACCTTCGCCGATGCACTCCGTGCCGGGTCCGAAGTTTTCCACGCTCTGAAGTCGATCCTGAGCGCCGAAGGCTTCTCCGTCGGCCAGGGTGACGAGGGCGGTTTCGCGCCGTCGCTGCCCTCTAATGAGGCCGCGGTAGAGGTCATCCTTCGGGCCATCGAGAAGGCTGGCTACAAGCCGGGGGACGAGGTCGCGATCGCTCTCGATCCGGCGGCTAGTTCGGTCCTGGTCGAAGGGACCGGAACCGGTGACGTGACTGGGCAGTACCGTCTCGAGAGCGAGGGTCGCACCCTTGACTCCGGCCAGCTCATCGACCTCTGGGAGAAGTGGGTCTCCAAGTATCCGATCATTTCCCTCGAGGACGGCCTCGGCGAGGACGATTGGGCCGGTTGGGCTGAATTGACCAAGAGACTGGGCTCGAAGGTCCAGCTCGTGGGCGACGATCTATTCGTGACCAACCCGGACTTCATTGCCCGTGGCATCCGCGAGTCGTCCGCCAACTCGGTCCTGATCAAACTCAACCAGATCGGCACTGTCACTGAGACGATCGATGCGATCGCCATGGCTCGCCGAGTCGGCTGGACCGCCATGGTCAGCCACCGCTCAGGCGAGACCGAGGACACGACCATTGCAGACTTTGTCGTCGCGATGGGCACGGGCCAGATCAAGACCGGCGCCCCGTCTCGCTCGGAGCGGGTCGCCAAGTACAACCGCCTCCTCCGCATCGAGGAGGAGCTTGGCTCGGCCGCTCTCTACCTCGGCCGCAAGGCCCTGGCCGGCGTCAAGCCGTAACGCTCGCCGCTACGCGGGCCGGTCCTTCGGGGCCGGCCCGCTTTGATTCGCGGCCAAGGCGACACGCGGTCAGGCGGATCAGGCGGATCAGGCGGATTAGGCGGATCAGGCGGATTAGGCGGCGGGGCACAATCGCGCTCGTCACCGACCTCTAACGCTCGTCCAGTTTTCCTTGGCTAGCCTGCGCTTCGGCCGGCTTCTGGTTCGGCGGGTGCGTTCAATGCGCCGCCGCAGGAACGGTCACCGGGTGTCGACCCATCCGGTCCTTCTTAACACGCATCGGGTGAGTGCTATGGGGAGCGGTGAACGTCGCCGGCCGGTTTCGCTGAGGCCGAAGCCTCGCTCATCGACGCGGCGAGTCTCCGACACAGCCAATGAGCTTGCCACCGGAGGGCGACCCATCCCCGCGAACCTAGACGGGGCCAAGGCTGAGCTCGAACCTCGAATCGGGCGCTCGCCCCCCAACTTTGTACTCAGCCCAGGCGTATTGGGGAGCGGCCGCGGGTCGGGACGGCCGTCACTGCCATGGGTTGGCCAATGTAGGCTCCGGGAATGACCGACCTGCTCGTCCGGCACCACAGCGACTACGGCCTGCCGATGTACACCACCGAAAACGGCGGAGAGTCGCGACTACGCTTCGCCCGAAGGGCTACCTGGACCCCTGTCTGCGGGCGACGGACGAAGCGATAGCTCGCGGCGTGGAAATACGCGCGTACTTCCTGTGGAGCCTTCGGGACAAATCCCGCGACCCTACTCGACCATGACCCCCGTCTCGTCGGCGCCGCCGGCGTACTCGAGCAGGGAAGCGGCCGCTATCTGTGTTCGATTGACGAGCGCGAGGCCGAAGTGGCTGATGACCCGGCGATCGGCTAACGAGCGGGCCGTGACGTCGACCATGGCAACGAAGCGCGGATCTGGCGTGTCGACGAAGTTGGCGACTTCCGTCTCGGCGAAGAGATGGATCGTGCCCGTTAGGGTGTGGCCGGGGGTGAAGATGACCAGCTGGCGTGGCACGCGCTCCATGAGCGGCCGGTCCATGACCCTTGAGCCGCCGGTTGGAGCTGAGGAGACCTCCTCAGCCGTCTGGCCGATGAAGGTGATCTCATCCTGGTTGACCATCAGCTCTTGCACGACTAAGTTCGTCGGCTCGCCGTTGCGGCGGAGCAGCTGTGCGTTCTGGAGGCGAATATAGCCCCGGTTGTGGTTGACCAAGTCAGACAGGCGACTGAACTTGAGCAGCGAGATCTCGCCGCAGACGCGAAGGTGCGGCCCCACGAGTTCGATCGTCTCGTACTTGCCCGGTTCGATCGGGACATTTGAGCCAAGCGGGTCGTTTCCCTGCTGATCGAACCCCGTCGGGGGCCTCTCCCAGGTCATCTGGACCCTCCTTTTGCGGCGGCTCTCACCTTGGCCATTCTCACCCTCGATACTGACGCACCGGCGGCCAAACCGCCAGCCTTGCGTGTCAGGTGAGACCGAGCGCAGGCAGCTCGATCCAGAGACGCGCTCCGCCTTCCGGGCGGTTCTCCGCACCGGCTCGGCCACCGTGAGCATCGGCCAGGGCCTTGACGATTGACAGACCCAGGCCACTGTTGCCGGTGCCTCGACTGCGCGACGGGTCGGCCTGGTAGAAACGCTCGAAGATGCTGGCAAGCGCCTCGACTGGAATCCCCGGTCCGGAGTCCTCGACAGCAATTTGAACCATTGGCCGGGCCGGGGCGATTTTCCCGCCGACCACCGGCCCCGGGGCCCTTGAGGCGACGGCCACGAGTCGCACTGAGCCTCCTGTAGGGGTGTGCCGCAGTGCATTGTCCACGAGGGCACCGACGATCTGGCGGATGCGATCGGGGTCGGCTTCGACGGTGAGGCCCGACGGGCCGTCCGTCGACAGCCTGACGGAGCCAGAGACCGCCCGAGCCTCGAAGCCTGCGGCGACCGATTCGAGTACGGCCCGAACGTCCAGCGGTATGCGCTGCAATGGCAGGTGCCCGCCTTCGGCCAAGCTGATCGTCCGCAGGTCATCGACGATGCGGGCCAAGACGCGCGATTGGTCGCGGATCGTCTCGAGGTGGCGCCGCTCCGGCGTATAGACACCGTCGATCATGGCGCTGGACGTGGCCTCGATGACCGCCAGCGGCGTCTTCAGCTCATGAGCCGAGTCCTGCAGGAACCGGCGTCGCGTCTCTTCCGCGAGTTGCAGCTGGCCGGCCATCGAGTCGAACGCGCGGCCCAGTTGACCGAACTCGTCGGTGCGATCGGCCAGACCTGAGCGCTGGCCAAGGTTGCCACGGGCCACTGCCGCCGCCGCCTGCTCGAGTCTGGTCAGGGGGCGCACCAGCCGCCCCGCCGCCCACAGGCCGAAGAGGGAGGCTAAGAGCCCCGCGGCCGCCGCGGCGAGCATGAGGCGGATGATCGTGGTCTGCTCCGCCTGGCTGCTTGTCGTGGTGGCGGCGGGTGCCGTCGTTGGAGCTATCGTCGCGGTCGCAGCGGGAGCGGCCAGCCTGCCGTCCTCGCTTGAGCTGTTTCCCGGCCCCGTTGAGTTGGCCGGGCCATCGACAATCGCGACTGCCCCGTTGCCGTCGGTGTCGGTGTCAAGGTCGGAGAAGCCCTGGTTGACAATCGGTGGGGTAGCCAGCGCAATCACGGCCGCCGTGGCAAGGGCGACGAGGGCAAAACCGATGGCGATTCGCCAGCGCAGGCTCACATCCCCTCCGTTGTCTCAGGTCTGGTCGATGGGACGAGCGGCCCGATAGCCGACGCCGCGTATCGTCTCGACATAGGCACCGCCGTCGGGGCGCGACCCAAGCTTGGCTCGAAGGTTCTTGATATGGCTGTCTATCGTGCGGTCGAAGGTATCAAACGCCTCGCCGAAGACTCGCTGCCCGATCTGCTCGCGAGTCCAGACCCGACCTGGCTGCTCTGCCAGCGCCACCAGGACGTCTAGCTCGGTCCGAGTCAGGGGCAGGCTCGATCCCGTTCTGGAGACGTCGCGGGCGTCCATGTCCAGGGTCAGGTCGAAGAATGTCGTGACCGGCCGGCCGGCTGGCACGTCAGACTCAGGGGCGGGCGTGACCGCCGCCGAACCTCGGCCGAAGCGCCGCAGGATCGCGCCAACCCGGGCGACCACCTCCCGGGGCTCGAACGGCTTCGTGACGTAATCGTCGGCGCCCAGCTCCAGGCCGGCGACTCGATCGATGACGTCGTCGCGGGCGGTCAGCAGCAGCACGCCCACACTCGATCCTTCGCTACGGAGGGCTCGTAGCACCTCGAACCCCGAGCGTCCAGGCAGCATGACATCGAGGATCAAGAGATCGAGGGGCGTCGCGCGGCTCTGCTCGAGGGCGGTTTCGCCGTCGGCCGCCTCCACGACCTCGTAACCCTCACGCTCGAGGTAGGCCCGCACCACCTCGCGGATGTGGGGCTCGTCGTCGGCAACCAGAATTCTCGATCCCATACCCGCAACGATAGAGGAGTCCGCCCAAGGACGGAACCACGGCGTCGCGGGGCGCGGTTGCGTCTGGATCACGTCGGCCGTCTCAGGAAGCCGCCGGTTCCAGGTCGGTCAAGTGGACCGAGAGGTGCGGGGCCGGTTACGGGGCCGCCGGGCAAGGGGCCGCGGGCCCGCTCGCCGGGCACGGCGCTGTGTCGGTGGGCGCGGTTTGAGAGGCTGACAACTAGTCGGTACGTGGTCAGGAAGATTGTTGCCGTGACAGGTACGAGATAGACCCAGAAGGCCCAGGCGCTGCCGCTGTCGCTGCCCGAGGCGATGCCGTGAAACGTTGCTCCGGCGAAGGTGAGGAACGTCACGTAGTGGAGCAGCCGCCAGGTCCGCTGGCCGATGCGGCGGCGGACGTAGAAGCTCACCAGGATCACGGCCCAGGCATAGAACGTCAGCTGGCCGATACCGACAGTGACCGGCGAGTATGGTGAGGCGAACGGGACAAGAATCGCACGCGGCGTGAACGCGAAGCTCGTGTCAGCGAGCAGGATCGCGCCATGCAGTCCGGCCAGGATCAGGCCGACGATCGAGAGGTCCTTGTGCAGGGCGAAGCTGACCGGGCGGTGAGCGATGGCGTCGAGGATTTTGGTGGAGAGCAGCAAGCCGTACAGCACGGACGCCGCCAGAGCCAGATAGGCGAGGAAGCCGAGCGCCCGAACCGCATACCAGGCCAGCAGCCCAGGCTGCAGGGCCGCCACTGCCCCGAGGCGGCGAAGGGCGGTTGGCGCGGTGGTTCCCAGAACGACGCCGACGGCCACGGCGAATGCCGCCCAGACCACAATCCGGACCGCCACGGGCAAGCCTTTGTAGACGGGGGCGGGGCGAACCGCCGGGCGGGGAGTGCCGGGGGTGGGCAACGGTGTCCTTGGGCGTTCCTCGGGTAGGATTGGAATCGACCTCAGACCGCGAGCAGAGGCAGCGTCACGGGCAAGGCCAGGACCTCGCCGGTGGCCATAAGGAGCACGGCTCCGCGGACGCGCGCCCGCTCCAACAGTGCTAAACCATACACGCTGCCGGCGATGACGGCCGCCTTGGCCAGGGCTTCGGCACGAAGAGCGGATCCAGCCACGACCGTGGCCTGAATGACGTCCGTCTGGGCAGGCTGGCCGGTCCGAGGGTCGATGAGGTGGTGACTGACGCCGCTACCTACGTTCCAGCGGTGGATCGAGGTGCCGGACGTGGCCACGCCCCACCGAGTCGGTGCTCCGCCGGCCTGAGCCCCAAGGCGCAGGACGGTCAGATTCGTGTTTGGCGTACGCGGATCGTCAATGCCCACTTCCCAGACTCTCCCCGGAGCGACGCGCACGGCCAGGTCGCCGTCGGCATCGACGACGGCGCTCGGCCACGCGTCGAGAAGGTCCAGAGCCCGGTCGGCGATCCAGCCCTTGCCCACGCCGCCGAGGTCGAAGTGGAGCCCGGGCGGACGGCGCACGATGGCCGTTCCCATGTGTCCTCGAATGACTTGCCACTCGCTGAGGCGCGAGGCGTGCGCCAGGCTATCCGTGCCTTCGGCGGCCAGACGAGCGTCAAGGAGAGTGATGTCGGCGAAGCCCTCGCTGGCGTCGGCCGCCACAATTCCGGCCAGCAAAGCGGCGGCGAGCATCGGTCGCACGGACACCGCGGCCTTCGGGTCGGCGTTGAGGAGGGAGAGGTCCGATATCTCCGTGTGTCGGGTCAGGCGAGAAGCCCAGCGATTGACTCTGGCAATTACTCGCTCGCCGGCAATCCGAGCCTCGGCCACGTCACCTGGGTCGGTCGCGGATCCGGGTTCGCCTGTTTGGTCAATGTCTTCGCCGCTTCTGCTGCGCTGGTTCCACCTCGGCGTGCCCAGATGGATCACGAGTCGCCCGCCCATCGACGTTGCAGCCGTGCTGATCGGCGCGATGGCCGTCAGTTCCAAGCCGACGGGGCTCGGGGCCATGCGCGTGGATGTGGTCACGGCACGACCGTGCCCGACTGATTGGTCTTGATGATGATCGGCGTCGGGGCTGGCCTTGGCGGGGCCACCCGAACCTGTGAGGCCGGCTTCGTGACGGGCGCTGCGACGTTCACGACGACTGTCACCGGAGCGGGGGCAGAAGCGTCGATGACCCTGGCGCCGGGCGGGGCCGTCTGTCCCGGAAGGAGTTGGACGTACCGGATCTGGCGCTGAACTTGAACTGTGGCCTGTGACGTGTCCGGTGACGTGGCCGGCGTGCCGCCGGTGTCGCCGGAAGTTAACGCTCCTTGCTCAATTGCCGCGGGGTTGCTCGTCACGGGTCGTGGCGGCAGCACGATGGCCGCTGCGAGAGCCGACAGTGCGGCGATCCCGCCAAAACTCAGAGCCACCCTCATGGGCCGAGGATCGGGCTTTGCCTTGGGGGCATGGACTGGCGTGGGAGTTCGCGCTGGCTGTGTATCCATCAGTCATCCGTCCCCACGCCTCCTTCGCCACCGGGCGTAGGCACGATCACATGTATGACTTGGGGAGTCGCAAGCGGCGCCGGCGGCTCCGGTATTGGGGTTCCCGCCACGTCCGGTGCCGTCACGTTCGTGACGGCTGGAATTGGCGCTGGCCTGACGTAGATCGTAAGCGGGTCAAGGCTCGGGGTTGGTGACGCCGTGGGTTCGACTGCAGGAACGGTGGTCGGGGCTTGTTGAGTCGCACTCGCTTGGGCAACAGTCTTGCCGGCCGTCGTGTAGCCGTCCACGACCAGGGCGCCGACCACGGTAATTACGGCAGCGACGCCCGCAACACCCAGGCCGATGCGATGTATCTGGTTCATCGCTGGTCTCCTGTTGTACCGACCATGTCGACCTGCGGTGGGTATGGCGGTCGCCCGCTGGTGGCCACTCGGTCGGTTGGTCACCACTCTCGACTACGGGAGTGGAACCACCGTGGAGCGCCGGTGGAGTAACGATGGAGGTTGCGTCCAGAACGGACCGATCGCCGGGCGCCGGATGGGGCGTTGCAGGCTGTTCGAGCCTCCGAATCAAGAGGGCCAGGTCGGTCGACCTGGCCCTGCAATCGATGTCAGCAGCGAGATTAGGGCTTCGACTTCTTCTCAGCGTTTGGGGCCTTGCCGGCCTTGGATGTCGTCGCGGCCGGCATCTTTGGGGCCTTCTCAGCCTTCGCCGGAGCCTTGGCAGCAACCTTGGGCGCGGCCGACTTGGCGGAAGCCTTGGCGGCAACCTTGTCTGCCTTTGGCGCAGCAGTCTTGGCCGGTGCCTTCTCAGCCTTCGCAGGGGCGGCCTTGGACGCCGTCACGGCCGGTGTCTTCGGAGCCTTGGTGACCTTCGCGACCTTAGCGGCTGTAGGGGCCTTGGTTGGAGCCTTAGGGGCCTTGGTTGGAGCCTTAGCGGCCTTGGTTGGAGCCTTGGCGACCCTCTGCGTCTCAGCCGCGGCGGCGGCCGGGGTGGCTACGGCTGCGTCTACGCGAGCCGACTTGGAGAGTGCGGCCTTGGCCTTGCCGGCGGCGGTCTGGGGGCCCTTGGCCTTGGTGGCCTTGCCCGTTGCGATGCGCGCGCGTGCGGCTTTGATTGAGGCAGCGGTGCCGGTCGACTTGGTGACGTGGCCCGTCGTCTGAACGGCTGTGCCGCCGGCGAGGGCGTTGAGCTTAAGCACGAGGCGAGACTTGCGCCGAGCGGCGTTATTGGGGTGGATAGCCCCGACCTTCGCGGCCCTATCGAGCGCGCTCATCGCCTCGGCAAGCGCCTTAGCGGTCTCCGCTTCATTACCGCCGACCGCAACCTTGACGGCGTTGGCGACGTATGTCTTCGCCGCGGTCTTGCGCGGCTGATTGATGGCCCGCCGGCGCTCTGCCTGGCGGACCCGCTTGATCGCTGACGGCGTGCGGGCGCCTGTCCAGCCTCGGGGCGTCTTGGCCAAGTTCGAAGACCTCTATTCTGCAAACTGTGATCGACAGGCAGCCGAAACAAAGCCGACTGGCGCGACGGTTGATGTTATCAGAGTCCCGCGTATGCGCGCAGGCGCGATTTCGGCCGGCACTCCACGATCCGGTGCGATACCTACAAGGGTTCTGCGCCCCACCTGGCGACCGGATCGCACAACCACCGCGGGAACATCGGAAACAGCGCCACCGCGACGGCGACGACTGCGGCGCCGGTCCACGCTAGAAAAGGCCGGTCCGCCTGCGCCCGGAGCGCCGTAGGCGCCGGCAGATTCATCAGAGGTCGGCCCCCAAAAGCGCGGCCGTGTCCCGGCTACACTCCAACCCGTGACCATCCCTCAGGCTCGCCTGCGTAACTTCTCGATCATCGCCCACATTGACCACGGCAAGTCGACGCTGGCGGATCGGCTGCTCGAGCTGACGCACACTATTGACGCGCGCCAGATGACGAGCCAGGTCCTCGATTCGATGGACCTCGAACGAGAGAAGGGCATCACCATCAAGGCCCGTGCGGTCCGGCTTGAGTACGAGGCCGCCGACGGTCTGGTATATGGCCTGAACCTGATCGACACGCCCGGCCATGTTGACTTCAGCTACGAGGTCAGCCGTTCGCTCCAGGCCTGCGAAGGCGCCATTCTGGTCGTCGACGCAACGCAGGGGATCGAGGCTCAGACGCTTGCCAACGTCCACCTGGCGCTCAAGCAGAACCTTACGATCATCCCGGTGATCAACAAGATCGATCTGCCTTCGGCCCAGATCGACGTCGTGGTCGAGGAGCTGGAGAACGTCCTGGCGATGCCTCGTGAAGAGGTCCTGCTAGCCTCGGCCAAGGATGGCACCGGGGTGCTGGAGATCCTCGAGGCCATCGTGGCGCGGGTCCCGCCGCCCAAGGGAGACCCGGAGGCCCCGGTCGAAGGGCTGATCTTCGACTCGCACTACGACGCCTACAAGGGCGTAGTCGTGTACGTCCGGCTCGCCCAGGGGACTCTCCGTCAGCACGACCTCATTCGGCTGATGGGCTCCGGCGCTGAGGCGGAACTTCTCGAGCTTGGGTTTTTCCGGCCGCAGCTGGTGCCGGTGTCTGAACTTCGGGTCGGCGACGTGGGCTACGTGGCCACGGGGCTCAAGAGCGTCCGCGACGCCCAGGTCGGCGACACGCTCACGACCGTCGCGCACCCAGCTCCGCATCCGCTGCCCGGCTATCAGCCGGCCAAGAGCCTCGTTTTCGCCGGCATTTACCCAGTCGCGGGAGTCGACTACCCGGTCCTCCGCGAAGCGATGGAGAAGCTCCACCTCAACGACGCCAGCTTTAGCTTCGAGCCGGAAAGTTCCGTCGCCCTCGGCTTCGGCTTCCGCTGTGGTTTCCTCGGCCTGCTCCATATGGAGATCGTGCAGGAGCGTCTGGAGCGTGAGTTCGGTCAGGAGCTAATCGCGTCGGCGCCGTCGGTCGAATATCGCGTCGTGCTTCTCAACAACGGCGGCTTAGTCGCGGTTGACAACCCGTCCAAGATGCCCAACGCTGGCGAAATCGAAGAGATCCAGGAGCCGTGGGTCAAGCTGAGCGTCGTCGCTCCCTCGAACTTCATCGGGGCGCTCATGGAGTTGGCCACGAACCGGCGCGGGACGTTCTTAGGGATGGAATACCTCGACCCGCAGCGCGTCCTGCTCACATTCGAGCTGCCTCTGGGCGAGGTTATCGTCGACTTCTACGATCAGCTCAAGAGTCGGACACAGGGCTACGCCTCGATGGACTACGAGGAGTCCGGCTACCGGGCCGCCAACCTCGTAAAGGTCGATGTCCTGGTCGCCGGCGAGCCGGTCGATGCGCTCTCTGTAATCGTTCATCGCGACCGAGCCCAAGCAATCGGGCGCGAGCTGGTCCACCGGCTCCGCGGACTGATCCCTCGCCAGATGTTCGAGATCGCCATCCAGGCCGCGATCGGCTCGAACGTGATCGCCCGCGAGTCGGTTGCGGCCATGCGCAAGAACGTCCTGGCAAAGTGCTACGGCGGCGATATCAGCCGCAAGAAGAAGCTGCTAGAAAAACAGAAAGAGGGCAAGCAGCGCATGAAGCGCGTCGGGTCCGTCGAAATACCACAGGAGGCCTTCCTGGCGGTTCTTCGCATGGACGACGTATGACAACGGAGACTGTTCGGGTTCTGGTGGCCTGCGGCATTTTCATGCTGCTGCTGATGCTGCGCCTGGAGGCCGAACGGTTTGGGGCCGCCGAGTTCAATGAGCCGAGCAAGCGACGCACCGGCTTCTGGACGCGGTTGTCGTGGTATCTCACCGCTGCGCTCTTGCTGGCGGCTCTCTATGTCGTTCACCCGGCCCCGCATGACGTCCTGATCATGTTGGTGGGCCACAGAGCTGAGGTAATCGAGTTTGGTCTCGCGCTTGCCGCGCTGGGAATTGCCCAGGCGGCAGCGTTCGCCTGGTTCCGCTACGGGAACCTGAGGCTGCCCGCGATTTCAGCCTATCCGGCTGCGACCCTCAACGTCGTCGGCACGGCTATCGTGGACGAGGCCACCTTCCGGGGGGCTCTGCTCGGGACGCTGGTGGCAATCGGGCTGCCGGACGGCGGCGCCATTCTGCTGGCCACTGTGGTGTACGTTCTGGTGACGCGAATGGCTGCGCCGGGGCACCATCCCTACGCGGTGCTGCTCTCGTTTGGGATGGGCCTCGCCTACGGTTGGGCCACTCTTGCTACCGGCGGACTCGGCGCGGCCATCATCGGCCATGTGGTGACGTCTTTCGCCGTCTTCGTTTGCACCGGCCACGCCGGGCAGGTTCCTCAGGCCGGTCAGGAACCGGAGGATGTGGCGGCCCGGAACCAAATGCCCGAGGGCTGGCAGGATGCGCGTCGGCCGTCAGTCGCTGGGGGTGAGGCCGCAGCGGGTGAGGCGGAACCCCGCGGCTTCACGGAGGGGATTGCCCGCTCTGGCTTCGTCGATCGTGCGGAACGGCGGGTCGCAGCGCGGCCGTCAGGTGTCTTTCTTGTCAGGCTGCGCGCGGCGGTCCAGGCTCTGACGCATCCGGCTGCGCCCCGCGCTCACTAGTCCCGGCCCAGAGGCGGCGCGACGGGTCGTAGCCGCTAACCACCGAACCGCGATCTGGTGTGCCGTCCGCGATTGGGCGTGCCGCCTGCGATCGCGGCGTGCCGCCCGCGATCGGTGTGCCGCCGGCGCGACCCGGCTAACCTCTGAGGGTGAGCAAGCCCCGGCCGCCCATTGCGCTCTACGTCCACTTGCCGTTCTGCGTCGCCCGCTGTCCATATTGTGATTTCGTCGTCTATGCCGGTGGTGACGCCCGCGGTCCGCGCGCCCGGACCGAACGGCTGTATGAGGCCGTGGGCCGCGAGTTGGAGTTGCGCGCCGATGCCCTCGATGAGCAGTTCGGCAGGCCCGGGCCGGGCGCCTCGGCCGATGCGGGCGGCGCCCCGGCCGACGTCGCCGCCCTGCGCGAGCCGCTGCGGAGCGTGTACTTCGGTGGCGGCACGCCTTCACTCGTCCCAGGGCAGTGGCTCGATCGGCTGATGGCGATCGTGCGGGCTCGCTTCGGCCTCGCCCCGGATGCGGAGGTAACTCTCGAGGCCAACCCCGGCCCCCACGAGCGTGGCGATCTGGTGGCGTTTCGCCGCGCCGGAGTGACGCGCGTTTCGTTTGGGGCGCAGAGCCTGGACGCGGGCGAACTGCGGCGCCTTGGCCGGCGCCACTCCCCCGAAGACGTGGCCACGGCCGTTGGCGGGGCGCGGGCCGTCGGCATCGGTTCGGTCAATCTGGATCTGCTGTATGACGTCCCGGGTCAGTCCGTAGCGGCCTGGGAGGCCACGCTGCGGGCTGCACTCGCGCTCGGCCCGGACCACCTATCGCTCTACGGCCTCACGCTCGACGATCCCGACGCGGAGGGGATAACGGGCCTCGGCGCCGACCACCTGCCGACGCTTCCAGGCGCGCGACGCTGGCGCGAGCGAGCCCGACTCGGACAGGATGACGATCGCGCCGCGGACCAGTACCAACTCGCCACGACTCTGCTCGCCACCCAGGGCTGGCGCGGCTATGAGATCTCCAACTGGGCCCGCCCCGGGCACGAGAGCCGCCACAACCTTGCCTACTGGGAGCGCCAGCCGTATGAGGCGGTTGGGCCGGGCGCACACGCCTTCGACGGTGCCACCCGGCGCTGGAACGCAGCAGCCATGGAACCGTATATGGCGGCGTTGGTCCCGACCGCTGGGGCACCAGCCACGCTTCCGCCCGGCGGCGAAGAGGTTCTCGCGCCGGAAACCGCGGTGGCCGAAGGGTTGATCCTGGCCCTTCGCCTCGACCTTGGAGTGGACGAAGCCACGGCCTCCAGACCGCCACTGGCGGCCGTCATGGAGTGGGCCGATTCCGCCGGCCTCCTCGAGCGCACCCAGATCGACGGCCAGCCGAGGGTCCGTCTCACGACCCGTGGCCGGCTGCTCAGCAACGAGCTGTTCGCTCGCCTGATCTAGAGTTCCTCGACCACCTGGTCAGACGGCGTTGACACTGTCCGCGACTCGCTGATACCATCCACTCAGCACGTTAGCACTCTCACGGTGAGAGTGCTAACCACCGCCCCAGCCAGGCCAACCCGAGGGTTGCCGGGCGGCGGCGGACCTTCTGCCCTGGGCTAGGCCGCGTCCCGTCGGAGGTCGCACCTCGACATTGGACCGGCGTGGAATGGAGTCAAGCATGGCGCGACGGCCACGCCGCACCATCGGCTCGCTCGACGCGCGATCGGGCGCAATCCTGCGGGCCGTCATAGACGAATACATCACCTCCGCGACGCCCGTCAGCTCGAGCTCGCTTGTCGCCCAATACCCCATGGGAGTCAGCAGCGCCACGGTCCGCAATACCCTGTCCGATCTGGAGGCCATGGGCCTGCTGACGCATCCCCACACTTCGGCCGGCCGAGTTCCGACTGACGAGGGCTATCGCTACTACGTCCAGGATCTCGCCGACGAGTGGTCGCTGCCTGCCGTCGAGCAGCGGATGATCCGCCATCAGTTCGGCCAGGTGGAGTTCGTCAGCGAGCACTGGTTCCGCCTGGCGGCCAGCACGCTAGCAGCCAAGACCGGCACCGCCGGTCTGGCTACCACGGCCAAGCCTCAGACGGTGCGGGTGCGGCGGATCGACCTGGTTTCGGTTCAGGATCGGATGGCCATGATGGTCGTTGTCTTCCGTGAAGGCACGATGAAGCAGGCTCTCCAGAACCTGCCCGAAACAACCGATCAGGAGCAATTGAACCGAGTCGCGGGGCTCCTGAACGTGCTTGCGGTTGACCGCACCGCGGACGAGATCATGGCGGCCCTGTCGGATCTGCCACACGAATCTCAGCTGACTGTTGAGTCGGACCTGCTGCGTCGGGCGGGCGAGGGCTTGCTCCGGACCATGCGTGAGTTCGATGCCTCGGTAATCGACGATCTATTCAGCGACGGCCTGCTTAACGTCATGGCCGCCCCGGAGTTCGATCGGAGCGCGAAGGTCCGGCAGATCTTCGCGGCCCTGGAAAACCGGGCTTACCTCGGCTCGCTGGTGGAGAGCGTGGCTGAGGCCGGCTGCATCCAGGTCTTCATCGGCCATGAGAACCGCCCGCTCGAGATGCAGGACGTTTCGCTCATCCTGGCGCCGTACGGCCGGGTTGGCCGGGCCGTCGGTGTGGTCGGCGTCCTCGGGCCAACGCGCATGCCATACGCCCAAGCGATCGCCTCGGTCGAGTTTGTTTCGGGGCTCATGAGCGAACTGGTGGAGCATCTGTATGCCTGATCGTCAGTCTCATCCGCGAACGCACCACCGCGGCGCTGCCGGCGACTGGCCCGGCCAGACAGCCGATGGACCGAACTCAGAATCCCTCACGTCCGAAGAGACGGTCGAGCAGCTGGCCGCCCAGCTCGAGAAGGCCCAAGGCCTGGCGGCCGAACATCTGGCCAGCCTGCAGCGCACGGCGGCGGACTTCGCCAACTTCAAACGGCGAACGGCCGAGGACCGCGAACGCGACATGGGCCTGGCCAGCGAGTTCCTGCTGCTCAAGCTCCTGGTCGTGGCCGACGACTTCGATCGGGCCCTGGAGGCGATGCCGGCCGAACTCAAGGGCGTGGCCTGGATCGAAGGGATCACGCTTTTGGACCGCAAACTGCGGGCTCTGCTGGAGAGCGAAGGCGTGACGCCGATTGAGGCCATCGGCCGACCCTTCGATCCGCGCGAGCACGAAGCCATCGCCACGGTCCCGTCCACAGGCCGGCCCGAGGGCGAGGTCGTGGCCGAGATACAGCGCGGCTACCGAGTCCGCGACAGAGTCCTGCGACCGGCCATGGTCGCGATCGCCGATGGCGACACCGCCCCCGGCGACACCACATCACACATCAACTGACACACCCGATATCAGCAAGGAGCACTGCATAGATGGGCAAGATAATTGGCATCGACTTGGGCACGACGAACTCCGTCGTGGCGGTGATGGAGGGCGGCGAGCCCACCGTCATCCCGTCCGCCGAGGGTGGTCGAACGGTCCCCTCGGTCGTCGCCTTCACCAAGAGTGGCGATCGTCTCGTAGGCCAGCTGGCTAAGCGGCAGGCCGTAACCAATCCCGGCAACACCGTCTACTCCATCAAGCGCTTCATGGGCCGTCGCTTTGACGATCCGGAAGTGGCGCACTCCCTCGGCCTGGTCCCGTATAAGGTGGAACTCGATTCGCACAGTGACGGCATCAAGGTCGTCCTGGCCGACGGAAAGACCTACACCCCGCCCGAAATCAGCGCCATGATCCTGCAGAAGCTGAAGGCGGACGCAGAGGCGTATCTGGGCGAGAAGGTCACTGAGGCGGTCATCACCGTCCCGGCGTACTTCGACGACACCCAGCGCCAGGCGACCAAGGACGCCGGCCGTATTGCCGGCCTGGACGTGAAGCGGATCATCAACGAGCCCACCGCCTCGGCTCTGGCATACGGCCTGGACCGAAAGCACGACGAGAAGATCGCCGTCTACGACCTTGGCGGCGGCACCTTCGACATCTCGATCCTGGAGCTGGGCGAAGGCGTCTTTGAGGTCAAGGCAACCAACGGCGACACGCACCTCGGCGGCGACGACTTCGACCAGCGCGTCATCGAGTGGCTCCTGGCTGAGTTCAAGCGCGACCAGGGCATAGACCTGCGCACGGATCAGCAGGCGCTCCAGCGGCTCAAGGAAGCCGCCGAGAAGGCCAAGATCGAACTCTCGACGACCACCACGACCGAGATCAACCTGCCCTACATCACGGCCGACGCGACCGGGCCAAAGCACCTGGTCATCGCCCTGTCGCGAGCCAAACTGGAAGACCTGACCGCGGATCTGATCGACAAGACGCGTGGCCCGGTCTCCCAGGCCATCCGCGACTCCGGGCTCAAGCCCTCCGAGATCGACGAGATCGTGCTCGTGGGCGGCCAGACCCGGATGCCCTCGGTCATCGAGGCCGTCAAGCAGATGTTCGGCGGCAAGGAGCCGCATCGAGGCGTGAACCCGGACGAGGTCGTGGCCATCGGCGCCGCGATCCAGGCCGGCGTACTGGCCGGCGAGGTCAAGGACGTCCTCCTGCTCGACGTTACTCCGCTCTCGCTCGGCATCGAGACGATGGGCGGCGTCATGACCCGGCTCATCGACCGCAACACCACCATCCCGACGAGCAAGAGCCAGGTCTTTTCGACCGCGTCGGACAACCAGACCCAGGTAGAGGTCCACGTCCTTCAGGGCGAGCGCGACTTCGCCACCGACAACAAGACACTCGGCAAGTTCATCTTGGACGGCATTCCGCCCGCCCCGCGAGGCATCCCACAGGTCGAGGTTACGTTCGACATCGACGCCAACGGCATCCTCGACGTCAAGGACGTTCTGCTGCTCGACGTGACGCCGCTCTCGCTCGGCATTGAGACTTTGGGCGGCGTGTTCACGCGCCTCATCGACCGAATACGACGATCCCGACCAAGAAGTCGCAAGTTTTTTC
>JAYVMQ010000320.1:0-6453 GCA_043758855.1 Chloroflexota bacterium | reverse complement strand
GATCTGGCGGGCGCCAGCATCACTCTCACCAATCCTGGAACGGTGGGCACCACGGCCTCAGTCCCGCGCTTGATGCCCGGCCAGGGCGCGATCGTCGCTACCGGCGCCATCCGCGGGCTCGCGGGGCCGGCCGGCGGGGCAGTGATGACGGTCAGCAGCACCTACGACCACCGCGTCATCCAGGGCGCCGAGTCGGGCCGCTTCCTGGCGACGCTCGAGGAGTTTCTGGCCGGCTCAGACGACTTCTATGAATCGATCGCTGACGGCCTGGGCGTTCCCCGGTCGGTAATCGCCGCCTCGGCTCCGGTTGCCGCGTCCGCCCCGGTTGCCGCGTCCGCCCCGGTTGCCGCGTCGGCCGTTGGCGTGGCGGAAATCGCCGGCGGCGTCGACCTCGTCCGCTCGTTCCGGCACTTCGGCCATCGTGCTGCCGACCTCGACCCGCTCGGCAGCACCCCACCCGGCGACGAAGCCCTGGACCCCGCGACCTGGGGTCTTACCGCGGAGAGCCTGACCCGCATTCCGCGCGACGCGCTGGGCGTTGACTTGCCGGGCAGCACCCTGCTGGAGATCCTGCCCGAGCTGCGCCGCACCTACTGCGGCACGACCGCCTACGAGGTCGAGCACATCAACAGCCACGAGGAGCGGACCTGGCTGCGTCAGACCATCGAGACGGGCGAGCATCGCGTCCACCTCAGCGTCGCCGAGAGGGCTCGGCTTCTCGAGCGCTTGACCGCCGTGGAGGCTTTCGAGCGCTTCCTGGGACGAACCTACCTGGGCCAAAAGCGCTTCTCCATCGAGGGCCTGGACATCCTGGTTCCGATGCTCGACCAGGTCATCGAGCTGGTGGGGCAGGCGGGCGCCCGAACCGTTGAGATCGGGCTGCCCCACCGCGGGCGGCTGAGCGTGCTGGTCGGGGTGGTAGGCATTACTGAGGCCACGATCCTCGACGAATTCGAGCGGGGACGGCCCACGGCCCAGGCGGACCCGCCGGCCGAGGGCGAGACGAGCGACGTCAAGTACCACCGCGGCGCCCACGGCGTCCATCCTACAAGCGGCGGCTCGGTACGCGTGACGATTTCCTCGAACCCGAGCCACCTCGAGGCGATCGACCCCGTGGTCGAGGGCCGGGCGCGAGCCGAGCAGACCGATCGAACCGGCCCGACCGCGAGCCCGGACGCCCGCCTCGCGGTCCCAGTGCTGATCCATGGCGACGCCGCATTCGCCGCGCAGGGCGTCGTGGCCGAAACCTTCAACCTGGCCCGCCTCTCCGGCTACACGACCGGAGGCACGATCCACCTGATCACCGACAACCAGCTCGGCTTCACGGTCGAGCCGAAGGACGGCCGCTCAACCGATTACGCTAGCGACCTCGCTAAGGGCTTCGACGTCCCGATCGTCCACGTTAACGCCGACGATCCCGAGGCCTGCCTTTCGGCCGTTCAGCTCGCGGTCGCATACCGCGAGCGGTTCCACGGCGATGTCGTCATCCACGTCCTGGGCTACCGCCGCCACGGCCACAGCGAAGAGGACGAGCCGGCCTACACCCAGCCGCTGCTGTACGAGCGGATCGCCGAGCATCCGACCGTCCGCGACCTCTACCTGCGCCGTCTGGTCGAACAAGGCGCGATCGCCGGCTCGGCAGGGGAGGCGATGGTCGGTGCGGCGCAGGCTCGGCTGGCGAAGCTTCGGGAGTCGGTGTCGAAGGAGGTCGCGACGGGCACGGGCTCTGGTTCCGGCGAAGACAGTGCTGGGGCGGTCCTGGCCGGTCCGAGTCGGCGGAAGAAACGCTCATCGGCCAAACCTCACTCGACGGCCGTCCCCGCCGCCCGACTGCATGCCATCAACGACGAACTCCTCCAAGTGCCTCCCGGCTTCACGGTTCACCCCAAGCTCGTAACCCAGTTCGAACGGCGGCGCGACGCCCTCGGCCATGAGGGCCGGGTAAACTGGGCGCAGGCGGAGGCGCTCGCCCTGGCCTCGCTGCTGCTCGAGGGCGTACCGATCCGGATGACCGGCCAGGACGCCGAACGCGGCACCTTCAGCCAGCGTCACCTCGTGCTGCACGACGCCAAGGACGGGGCGCGCTTCACGCCGATTCAAAATCTCTCTGGCGCGCGATCCTCAATGGAATTGCACGACAGCCCCCTCTCGGAGCTCGCCTGCCTCGGCTTCGAATACGGCTATGCGGTCGAAGCTCCCGACGCGCTGGTCCTGTGGGAGGCGCAGTACGGGGACTTTGCCAACGGCGCCGAGGTCGTGATCGACCAGTTCATCATCGCCGGCCTCGCCAAGTGGGGCGAGACTTCGCGGCTGACCCTGCTCCTGCCACACGGCTACGAAGGCCAGGGACCCGAACACTCGAGCGCCCGCCTGGAGCGCTACCTGGCCCTCGGCGCTGAGGACAACGTGCGGGTCGCGAACTGCACGACGCCTGCCCAGTATTTCCACCTGCTGCGTGATCAGGCGCTGAGGCCGACCGTCCGGCCGTTGGTACTCATGACGCCCAAGAGCCTGCTCCGGCTGCCGGCCGCCACCTCGAGCCCGCGCGAGCTGTCCGCCGGTCGCTTCGAGGCCGTCATCGACGATCCGGAGCGCGCAGACTCGCGCAAGAGTGTCCGCCGATTGGTGCTGTGCAGCGGCCGGTTCTACTACGACCTGCTCCTCTCGCCCCGGCGAGCGGCCGCTACCGACGTCGCGATCGCCCGCGTCGAACTCCTCTATCCGTTTCCCTGCGATGAGCTAGGCGAGCTGTTGGCACGGTATCGGGCCATCGAGACGGTGGTCTGGGCCCAGGAAGAGCCGCGCAACATGGGCGCTCGCAAGTTCGTGCTGCCGGAGATCCGCGACCTGGTCCCGCCGCAGGTCTCCTTCGTCGACGTCTCGCGGCCGGAGCGGTCGAGCCCGGCGGAGGGCTACGCGGCCGCTCACCGGGCTCAGCAGCTGGCTCTCGTCGACGAGGCGTTCGGGTAGCCGAGTGGCCGCGGCCGCTTCTGCCGAGCCAGTGAGGTCCCGAAAATCAGCCTCTCTGGAGGATCGGTTTGACCTGGGTCACAAGCCTCGTCATGGATTCCTCGTCGTAAGGGGAGGGGAACCCCGCCACAAGGTGCCGGTAGCCGATCTCGATGTAGGGGGCCAGCTTCTCGGCCACGTCCTCCGGCGTCCCGACCGGCTGGTCCTCCCAGACGGGTGCTTTGCCGTTCCGCTCGAAGAGTGACCGGCAAACCCGCTCGGCCTCCTCGCGCGAGTCGCGGATGACTGTCACGCCGATGCCGGTGGTGCGCTCGATCTCGCGCTCGTCCCGGCCGATATCGTCGCAGTGTTGCTTGAGCACCGCATCCTTGAGCCGAACGTTGGCGATACCACCGCCGATGTTACAGGCGTCCGCATACTTCGCGACGAGCTTGAGGGTGACCTTCTCGCCGCTGCCACCGACGAGGATCGGCAGCGCAGGCTGGATCGGCGGCGGGTCGTTCCGGACCTGCTTGGCGTGGTAATGGTCGCCGCGCGCGGTTGGCTCCTCGCCGCGCAGCATGCCGCGTATGACCGGCAAAGCCTCGCCCAGCCATCGGAGGCGCTCCGGGAACCCGCTCCCGAACGGCAGCCCGAAGGCGACGTGCTCAGTCTCGAACCAGGCCGCGCCGATGCCAAGGATGGCTCGTCCGTTGCTGATATGGTCGAGCGTGGTCGCCATCTTGGCGACGAGGGCCGGCTGACGGAACGTGTTAGCCCCGACCATGAGCCCGATCCGGACGCGCTGCGTCGCCATCGCCCACGCAGTAATCGTCAGCCATGCCTCGAGCATCGGGCCGTCAGCCGAACCGATGATGGGATAGAGGTGATCCCACGTCCACAGGGTGTCGTAGCCGAGCAGGTCCGCACGTTTGCCTGCCTCCAGCAGCGACGGCCAGGCCGTGTACTGGTTCCAGCAGAGCGCTCCAAGCTTGACGTCGTTCATGCGATGAAGTCTACTCCGCCTGTCGGGGGTGCCCGGGTCGGCGGCCTACTCCAGGCAGTCCCGCAACGACCGGCCGGGGCATCTTCTCAACGTTCGCGTGCCCTTACCGAACCACGCGCCCTGTACCGCCGCGAAGGACCCGTTCCACCTCGTCGCGGCTGGCCATGCTCGCGTCGCCCGGCGTCGTCATCGCGAGGGCACCGTGCGCGGCTCCCCACGCCACCGCCTCCGCCGGGGAGAGGCCGGCCAGGAAGGCATACACAAGCCCCGAGGCAAACGAATCGCCGCCTCCGACCCGGTCGAGGACCTCGAGGCTCGGTCGCATCGGCGCCTGGTACGTCTCGCCGCCCGCCCACAGAATTGCTCCCCAGTCGTTCCGGGACGCGGTATGGGCGGTCCGGAGCGTCGTTGCTACGACCCGCAGGTTCGGATACGCGGCGACGACGCGCTCGACCATCCGGCCGTAGCTTGCCGGGTCGAGGGCCGATAGCGACTCATCGACGCCATCGACCTCGAAGCCGAGCGCCGCGCTGAAGTCCTCTTCGTTGCCGAGCAGTACGTCGACCTGCCCCACAAGCTCGCGGTTCACCTCCTGCGCTCGAGCCTTGCCACCAATCGCCTGCCAGAGCGAGGGCCGGTAGTTGAGGTCATACGAGACGACTGCGCCGCTGCGCCTCGCCACCTGCATCGCCTCGAGGGCCACTGCCGGGGTCGTTTCCGAAAGCGCGGCGAAGATGCCGCCAGTGTGGAACCAGCGGGTACCCTCGGTGCCGAAGACGGACTGCCAATCTACCTCGCCGGCCCGCAACTGCGACGCGGCAGAGTGGCCACGATCTGAGCAGCCGAGCGCCGAACGGATGCCAAAGCCGCGCTCGGTGAAGTTGAGCCCGTTGCGCGCCGTCCGCCCGACGCCATCGAACTGCCGCCACACGAGGTGCGAGCGGTCGAGGCCGCCGGCCAGGATCAGATCCTCGATGAGGCGGCCGATCGGGTTGTCCACCAGCGCCGTGACGATGGCGGTCCGCAGGCCAAAGGTGCGGCTCAGGCCGCGAGCGACGTTGTATTCGCCGCCGCCTTCCCAGGCCCGGAACGTCCGAGCACGACTGATGCGGTCTTCCCCGGGGTCGAGCCGCAGCATCACCTCGCCGAGCGCGACGCAGTCCCAGCGCGCCTTGTCCGTGGGCTTGATTTCGAGGACGCTCAACGCGTGCCTCCTTTGCCTTCTCTGACCTGCCGAACGATCTCGACCACGGCGGCCGCCCGAGCCGCTATGTCATCGAACCGTCCCGCCGCGACATCGGCTCGGGGTGCCAGCCAACTCCCACCGCAGGCCAGGACCGACTCCACGGCCAGATAGCCGGGCAGTGTCTCGGCCGTGATGCCGCCGGTTGGATTCCAGGTCATCGCCGGGTACGGGGCGGCAATCGCCCTGAGGTAGCGTAGGCCGCCAATGGGCTCGATCGGGAAGAGCTTCACCGCCGCGAGCCCCAACGAGATTGCCGCCTCGACCTCGCTCGGAGTGCAGACGCCGGGCATCATCGGCAGTCCGATTCGCTCCGCATGTTCCACGACCGCGCGGTTGAGGCCTGGCGCCACCAGCAGCTTCACACCGGCCTCGAGTGCGATGTCGGCCTGGCGAGTCGACGTGACCGTGCCCGCGATGAGGAAGACGTGCGGCGCATCTCGCGCGATTTGGCGCAGGGCGTCGGCGGCCGCCTCTGTCCGGAACGTGACCTCGACGATCGGCAGGCCGCCCGCTTCGAGGGCCTGGGCCAGGGCGACGGCACGTCCGGCGTCCTCGACTTCTACTACCGGCACGACGCCGGCCGCGCGGAGTCGATCGGCGAAGCCCGCGAGGGCGCCGCCAGCGCTTGACAGGATTGTCATTCCCGTGCCACCTCCGCCCGAAAGACGAGCGGCGGGATCGACGCGTCGTCCGGATCCGCCCACTCCTCGTTCGGAACGCGGGCGTACCAACCGGGCCGGCCCGGGTCGCGGTCGTACGGATAGCCGCCCAGTTGCTCGTAGAGCGCGGCATAGCGGGCCACCTTCTCCGGGTCGAGCCGGACACCGAGCCCGGGCCCGTCTGGGACCGCGATCGAACCATCACGGTAAGGAATGCGCCCGCCCTCGATGATGTCGTCGGTGAGCTGGTGGTAGTGGGCGTCCGCGGCGAACTGCATCGACGGTAGCGCCGCCCCGAAGTGGAGCATCGTCGCGAGCTGGATGCCGAGCTCGCCCGACGAGTGGACGCCGACGCCGAGCTGGAACGTCTCGCACACGGCGGCAGCCTTGAGGACGGGCCGGATCCCGCCCCAGAACGTCGTATCGAGGAGGATGACGTCCACTGCCGGATCGCGGACGTTGGCCGCGAGCTGCTCGAGGTTGGTGACGACGGTGTTCGTGGCGATGGGCAGGTTGACCGCCTGGCGGACCTGACGCAGGCCGTTCATGCCCCAGGTTGGATCCTCGAAGTAGTCGTTGCGAAGGCCCTTGAT
>JAYVMQ010000319.1:0-4117 GCA_043758855.1 Chloroflexota bacterium | reverse complement strand
GCGCCGCGACCCGGCTGGACCGCCCGGCGTGGTCGAAGCCTGTATCGCCGAGGCAGCCCTCGCCATGCGCGACGCCGGGGCCAAGACGCTCTCACTGGGCCTCGCTCCGCTGGCCGGTCTCGACGGCGTCAACGGTCCCTGGGAAGAGCGTCTGTTGGCCAATGGGGGTCGGATGGTGCGCCGCTGGTACGACGTCAACGGCCTGGCTCGGTTCAAGAACAAGTTCGATCCGTATTGGATCCCGCGCTATGGCGCCATTCGGCGTCGCCGCGACCTGATCGGTTTCATCATCGGGCTGCTACGAGTCCACCTTGCGGGTGCGATCCATCTCCCGCGCCGCCACCGAGCGACCGGGCGGGCCGTCTCCGCATGAAGTTCGCTCGCCCGAAGGTCGGCCGACCCCGCTTGGGCCTGCCAAAGGTCGGCCGGCCCCGTTTCCGCCGACCCAGCTTGGGCCCGGTTCGGGTTGCCCTTGCCAGAGTGCCTTGGCCCGGCGCCCGCTTCGAGAAGTTCGCCTGGCTCCCGGCCGGCGTTGTGATAGCCACCCTCGTTGTCCTCGTCTCTGTCTTCTCAGGCACCGTGCAGTCGACCGACGTAACCCTTGTCGTGATGGGCTTCGATCCGGACCGGTCTCAGCTGATCACGGCCCTCATCATCGGCGGGACTGCGGCAGCGGCGGTGACGCTGGTCGTCAACCGGACCGGCTTTGCCACGCTGCTGGGCACATACGGGCTGGTTGTCCTGTTCGCCCAGACGTTCGTAGCTGAGACCCAGAACGCTGTTGGTGCGAGCGGGGCCACTGGCAAATTCGACCTCAGAGGCTGGATCCTGACGCTCGCCACCCTGTTGACGATCGGCGTCATCTCGGCCTGGATAGGGGCAGTCCTCGGAGGTGCGGCGCGGCCGGCGTTGATCGGCTCGGGCGTCGCCGTTCGGGAGATGGTCAAGGCCCGCCGGCCCAGCCGCCGACTGTCTCGAGGGCCTATGGCGGTGCTGCTGGTTGCGGTCTTGCTTGCGGTCACGGTTCCCGCCTTCGGAGACATGGTCAACCTGTCTCCAGACGCCCTGATGCTCAACGGCGACCATGGCCCTGGCCTGGCGCCCGGCGGCTCGATTCCTGACATCGGTCCCATAGCCGAGGCGTCAGCGCCCAGCCCAACGCCCAATTCGCAGCCCAGCCCGTCGAGCACCCTTGCCACTCAAGCCCTTACGCCGACGCCGAGCCCTGTCATAACCGCGGCACCGGGCACCAAGCCGTGGCTGGCCTGGAAACCTACGGGCACCGGGAAGATGACGAGGGTGGACATGCCCGCGCCGTGGATCGGCGGGACGAAGTCGACCTCCGAAATCGACATCTACACCCCACCAGGCTACGAGGCGTTTGGCGATCGGCTGTACCCAGTCCTGTACGAGGCGCCGACGGGCCTTAGTCTCTGGGACAAAGGCACGAGCACGGTCTCCACCCTCGACACCATGATCGACTCGGGGGAAGTGCCGCCGTCGATCGTGGCCTTTATCGACTCAAGTGGTCCACCGTACGGCGACACGCAGTGCGCCGACATGTACAACGGCAAGCAATGGTTCGAAACCTACATTTCGAAGACCGTGGTCGATTACGTTGACCAGAGTTACAAGACCATGAAGGACCCGCGAGCGCGCGGAATCATGGGTATGTCGGCCGGAGGTTTTTGCGCGCCGATGCTGGCCCTTCGGCACCCGGATGTCTTCGGTGTCTCTATTTCTTTCTCGGGCTACTTCTGGGCCGGCGCTGCCGGTGCGAATGCAGCCAGGCCCTTCGGCGGGATACAGGCCAACCTCGACTCCCACTCCCCGTCGTTGCTGGCCCACCAGTTGCCAGTTCCGGAGCGATCAAAGATGTTCTTCATAATCATTTCCTCCCTGGGCCAGGATTTCTATGGCCTGCACGCGACTACCTTCGACAAGATTCTCAGCACCGACGGCTTCAGCCACCTGCTGGTGAACTCGCTCTACACGCACGGTTGGCCACAGGTCCGCTACGAAATCCCTGGAGCGTTGCGGGCATGGGGCGCCCGACTGGTGGTCAACGGCATCTGGTAGGGGCATCGTCCGGTCGCCACAGGTCACGGATCGCTGGTGTCGAGCGGACGGTTGAGGCGGGCGAGGGCCCTGCGTGGTACGCTCGAAATACGGTGCCGATGCCATCGGGCGGGAGTAGCCAGTCGGTAGAGCGTCAGCCTTCCAAGTCAGAATCTGCTGAGCGCGGTGCTCTCCTCGTGGAATCGCCGCACCGATCGGCCATTTCACCTGCAATTAGGCTCTCTAGGCGGCAGCGTTAAATTCACGTTACAGAGTCTAATTGGCAAACCGGTTTACCACGCGTTTCTGAAAGATTGGCGACGTCTTGCGGGCCAGATGGGCGGCCGACATGCGCGGTGCTAAGTCGACGCCGGATGCCGTCGCCAGTTCTTCCGGAATCCGTCGAGGGGACAGGAGCCACACCGACCGTGGCGACCTGAATTTCCCGTTGGCGCTCTCCCGCGATCTAATCGTCCGAGGCCGCTGGTCTCTGCTGCGGCTGCTGGATGAGGCCTCGCGCGCGTACCAGACGCCTCAAGCGACCTCGTGCCGGAATGTCTACCGGCGCAGCAGAATGTTGGATCCTACGCTCGCGCCGGGCGATCGGGCGGTATCTCGCCGAGCGAGGCCGGGGCGAGCCCGACGAGCCCGTCTTCCTTGCGGAGTCGGGAACCGGGCTCACGTTCCACGGTATCCAGCAGATCCTCAAGCGCCTCAAAGCCCGCGCTGGACTCGAGCGGCGTTGCTCGCCGCACACGTTCCGCCACACATTCGCCCACAACTACATTGTCAACGGTGGCGACGTGTTCTCGCTCCAGCGGATCCTGGGCCACACGAGCCTCGACATGGTCCGCCGCTACGTTGCGCTGGTAGACACCGACGTCGCAAGCCGCCACGACCTCGCGTCGCCGGCGGACCATCTGCTCGGGCGCGCGCCGCATCTGACGGCGGCCCGAATCCAGCGCACTGGGCGTCGGCCCGGAGCCTGGGATCGCCGAAGCCGGATCGAAGCCGGCAAAATCGGGACGCGCAGGAGGCCCACCGGATAACCCCGCGATCGGGAGCTTGGCCGCCATTTGCGAGCGAGCCTTGCCCGGCCGGCCAAGGGCCAAGAGGTTGATGGTTCAGAAATCCGGGCTCGTCGCTCCGTCTGGCTGTCCAGTTGCCGACACACCGAGTGCCGACACACCGAGTCCACTTGCCCCTCTATCCTCCGTCAGTGGGTCGGCGCGAGGCTTCTGCGATTGTGATACTCGGCCCCAATGCGGACGAGGGGCCTACGTCTCATCCGCAGCCAAGATCGTCGCGAGCACGAGCGTGGGGAGAAGCAGAAGGCCAGGCGGCCGTGAGGATGGCCCGGCCGGCGTCGGCCGACAGCATCATCCGGCGGCGATCCCAACGGTCTGCGTACGCACCGGCCGGAAGGCCGAACAGGAGGTCGGGTAGACGCTGCAGCACGCCGACGATCCCCATCTGGAGCCCCGAACCGGTGAGCGCCAGGACGAGGAGCGGCATCGTCGTCACGTTGACGGAGTCACCGAGCGCCGAGATCCCCTGGCCGACCAGCACGATGCGGAAGTCGCGGTTCTTGCGCAGGCTCGCATCCGCCATCTCCTCCGGTTCGCCGGGCATGGAACCCACTGTCGGCTCGGTGATTGGGCCGCCGATGACCTGACCCGGCTCCTCGACGAGGTCAAGGGGCAAATCGATCGGAACCGCTTGGGACATCTGGAGGCGCCTCTGCAAATCGAAGGATGGCGGGCCGGCCGGTCATCGTATCGGGTACCGAGAGTCGACCGAGCCGTTTCGCCCACCAGGCGGGCGCACCGGTTCGATGGGCGGGGCAGCCGTCGAGAAGGTCGATCCGTCGGCAGGCTTGGGCACCCGGCCGCCGGCGTTCCGACAAGTGGTGGAAAGCCTCGTTTTCAGGATGTGTGCAGGCGCTCATCTGATACAGTGATTGAGTCGCTTATGTTTTGGTAGATTTGTGTAGGTTATGAGCCGTCCGAAGCTGCTCGACAAAGACTGGGTCGGCCTATCAGAAGCCAGCGCACTGCTG
>JAYVMQ010000318.1:0-7362 GCA_043758855.1 Chloroflexota bacterium | reverse complement strand
GAACGCCGGTCCCGAAGCGAAGGGTGCGGGCGCACAGCCCGCCGATCGAGCGGGCGGCGACCTCGAGTACCCACGCTCCGCCCTCGTTGAGGCGGAGCTCGGCGTGGATCGGGCCCTCGGTCAGCCCGATCGCCCGCGTCGCGGTCGTGATGGTCGCCGCGATGAGCGCCTGCGTCTCGGCCGGCAGCCGCGACGGCGTGACGTAGATCGTCTCCTCGAAGTACGGTCCGTCGAGCGGGTCCGGCTTGTCGAAGATCGCGAGGATCTCGAGGCGGCCAGCGCGGAGCAGACCCTCGAGCGCAACCTCGACCCCCGGAATGAAGTCTTCGACGAGGATCCGCTGCGGCGCTTCGCCGGGTGGGCAGACATCCGGGGAGCGGACGATCGCTGCCACGCGGGCGAACGCAGCGGCGAGCTCATCCGGATCATCCGCCCGGATGACACCGCGGCTCCCCGCCAGGTCGAGCGGCTTGACGACGACCGGGAACGTCGCCGAGGGGACCTCTTCGGGATCGGTATCGGCGGGCCACGTCCGGAAGCGGGGCGTGTTGAGTCCGGCCGCCGCCAGGAGCTCGCGAGTCCGCGCCTTGTCCCGGCTGGCCGTCACCGCCGCGAGTCGGTTGTGCGGCAGGCCGAGGGCGGCCGCAGCGGCGGCGGCGACGAGCGTCGAACCGTCGTCGATCGGGATGACCGCATCGAGGGCATGCCCGTGCGCGTAGTCGACGATCGCCTGGCTGCCGGCAGCGACGTCGGTGAAGCCGAGAGCGAGCCACCGTTCGCCCATCACAGCCGCCAGCGCTGGCCGCTCCTCGAGGCCGACAACGACTTCGACGTCGAGCGCGCCCGCGGCCGCGAGGAAGTCGGCCGTTCGATACGTCCGCGACGGGACGAGGAGGAGGATCCGGGTCATCGCCCCCCAGTATCGACGAGCCGGCCGATTGCGCCATCCAGCCCTGGATTGCGCTTTCCGGTTCGCGACCGCCGCGCTACGATCCGCATGATGGCCGATGCACCACAGCCGCTCCTGAGGGTGAGCGCCGCCGCCCGGGCCAAGGTCTCCCGCGCCGCGACGAGTGCCGGCCACCCGGACGCCTGCCTCCGGATCGCCGTGACCGCCCGCCATGGCGCACGCTTCAGCTACGACTTCGGACTCGTCGAGCCGGCCGACGCCGCCGCGCTCGACATCGTCGTCGAGACCGACGGATATCGCGTCTACGTCGACCCGGCCAGCGTTGAACGGCTCCGCGGCGCGACGATCGACGTCGACGACGGCGCGGCGGGCGGCGCGATCACCGTTGCCAACCCGAACGAGGGCTGGGCTGATCCCCTCGCCGCGCGGGTCCAGCAGATCCTCGACCGCCAGATCAACCCCGGTATCGCATCCCACGGCGGGTACATCGACCTCCTCAACGTGCGCGACGGGGTTGCCTACATCGAGATGGGCGGCGGCTGCCAGGGCTGCGCTCAGGTCGACGTCACGCTCCGCCAGGGGGTCGAAGTCGCGATCAAGGCGGCGGTCCCCGAGATCCTCTCGATCGTCGACACGACCGACCACGCGAGCGGCACGAACCCCTACTTCCAGCCCGCCAAGAAGTAGGCCCGGGCCACGAGAGTGGCGGCTGACTCGCCCGCCGCGAGTGCTTCCTGGTTGGTACGGTTCGTAGCGCCGGCCTCGCCTTGAAGCGTAGAGTTCGGGTATGCAGATAGAGCCGACTGACCGACAGCATGAACTCGAGGTCGAGTTCTGCGTCGTCTGAAACTACACGAATCGAGCCACCGGTCTGGTGGCTGAGCTCCTCGATGGGTGGGCGCCGCGGATCGCCCGGGCGATACTGCTGCCGAGCAGCGGCGGCCGCTTCGAGGTGACGCTCGATGGCGAGCTGCTCTTCTCGAAGGCGGCCCTCAAGCGACATCCTCGCCGCGGCGAAGTGCACGGTCTCGTTGCGACCCGGCTCGGTCCGGCCATCGTCCGTGACGAATTCCCCTAGGCCGAGGTAGCTCAACCATTGGTGAGGTGGGTGATGGAAAGCGATCCGTCGCTGCGCAGTACCAGCAGCGGGGCAACCGAAGGCGCTCGAGCGTATGGCGCCTTCCAGGTCGAACAGCGCGGCATCGACCTGATCCCCGACGCCGAACGGACGATGACGCCGTCCGGACTGTTCTGGCTCTGGGCCGGGGCCGTCTTCAACGTGGAGTTCTTCTTCTACGGGTTCCTCATCTCGTCCTTCGGGCTGTCCTTCGGCCAGGCCCTGCTGGCGATCATCGTGGGCAACCTCTTCTACGCCCTGCTCGGGCTGGCCAGCCTGCAGGGGCCCGAGACCGGCACCACGACCTTCGTCATCAGCCGGGCGCCGTTCGGGCGCAACGGCAACCGGGTCGTGGCGCTCTTCAACTGGTTGACCCAGGTGGGCTTCGAGATCGAGGGCGTCTTTCTCGTCGTCGCCACCGCGATCTTCCTCTTCTCGAGGTACGGCGCCGTCCTCTCGGATGGCGAGAAGATCGGGCTGGTAATCCTCGCCGCCGCAGTCCAACTCGTTGTGCCGCTCTTCGGCCACGCGACGCTGACCAAGGTGCTGCGCTATCTCTCGTACGTCTTCATCGTCCTGTTCGCGATCCTCGCCGTGCTGGTGATCCAGAACGTCCACGGCCTTTCCTTCACGGCCACGGCCTCGGGGGGCGCCTGGACGACGGCACTCGTGGTCATCATCTCGGTCGGCGGCCTCGGCTGGACCGAGAACGGCAACGACTACTCCCGCTACCTTCCGCGCAGCACACCGAAGTCGCGGACCTTCTGGGCGGCGAGCCTCGGCGCGGGCATCCCGTCGGTCCTGCTCGAGATCCTCGGCGCCCTGGCTGCGACCATCACGACCAAGACGCTCGACATCCAGGGCCTGGGGCTGCCGCAGGTGTTCCCCGACTGGTTCATCGTGCCGTTCCTCATCCTCGCCATCGTGCAGTTGTTCGCCATCAACACCATCGACCTCTACTCGTCGGGCGTGACGCTGCAGGCGCTCGGGGTGCCCGTCAAGCGCTGGGGCGCGGTCGTCATCGACACCGTGGTCGTGGCCATCGTGACTGGCCTGGTGCTGTTCAAGGGCGACTTCTACAACGACCTCACGGGCTTCTTCCTGTACATCGTCGTCTGGCTTGGCCCGTGGTTCGGCATCTTCATCGTCGACTGGCTGCTGCGTCACACTCGCTACGATCGCGAGGCGCTCGCCGCTCCCCAGGGTGGGCTGTACTGGCGCAATGGCGGGATCCATTGGCCGGCCCTGATCGCCCAGGCGCTCGGCATGGTCGCGGCGTTGCTGTGGATCAATGCGGCGTTCGCCGTGCCCCCGTTCGTCGGTCCGCTCTCGAACCTCATTCCGGCGCTCGCGGGCAGCGACTTCAGCTGGTTGCTCGGGATCATCGTCGCCGGCCTCCTCTACTGGGCCCTCGCGCGCTCCCGCGTCAGGCAGGAGGCGGCGGCGCCCGTCGGCTGACTCATCCGGTGGGCCTGAGACGAGCCTCGTTGCACCACTGGCTCGTCATCGAACGTCGGTGTTCAGGGCGTGGCGGTGGTCTTCGTACACTGTCTCGTCTCGAGTCGGCCACGTCTCCTCGGGGGTCGCCTCGGACGTTCCCGATCATGAGGCGGCCGCGATGACGCGATCGAGGAGCTCAAACGCCGCCGACTCCGCCGCCGACTCCGCCGCTCCCCGCCCCGACGACCATGCCGCGGCCGCATACGACGACTCTGCCGCCCGCGCCGCCGATCGAGCCGCCGCCTGCGCCGACTCCGCCGATCGCCCCGACTCTGCCTGGGCCCACTCCGCCGATCGAGCCGCCGCCGCTACCGATCGAGCCGCCGACCGGGCCGACTCCGCCGCTGCGCGCATCGACTCCGCCGCCGACCACGCCGCCAACGACGCCGCCGACCGCGCCGCCGCCTCCGCCGACTCCGCCGCCGATCGCGCCGACTCTGCCGACTCGCGGTCGAGCGACGCGAGCGCGCCCAGCGTGGCGGCCTCCTCGACGAGGCCTGCGGCCGCGAACGCGAGTGGGGCGAAGACTCGCACCGCGGCATCCGCACAGGCAAATGCGCGGCGCAGCTCGAGGTCGGGCGCTGCCGTCGCGATCAGCCTCGGGATGTAGGGCTTGAGCCGCTGGCGCGCGTCGTCGGAGAGCCAGTCGCTGAGGCTGCGCGCATAGGCGGCGATCACCGCGCTCGTGCAGTTCGGACTATTCGACCAGGGCTCACCCGCGAGGTCGCTGACCGCCTCCATGAGCGAGACGCCGTCCGCGGCGGCGGGGTGGGCACCGGAGCGGAGGACCAGGGTGGCGAGATCGAGCGTCATGGGTGGAGTCTCTGCACCGAGCTACGGCATCCTCGCATCCGTGGGATCGGTTACATCCGGCGCCGACGCGACGGAGTGGATCGTGCCCTGCGGCCGGGCCGGACAACGAAACGCCCGGAGGAACCGGCTGTCCGTCGACTGGTGCACCGCCGATCGCGATTGCTCGCGATCGGCGATCCGCCGCTGGGCCCGTTGCCGGCGGCCTTGCGGTCGTCAACCCGGTCTCCCGATACCGCCCCGGGGATTGCTCCCCGAGCCGGTTCCGACAGTGAATGTCGGCCCCTTCAGGCACGATTTAGAATGGACGTTCCAACCGCGGTGCACAAGTGGCTTGTCCACCAACCGGCGGCAGCCTTCCGGACTTGTCCACCGAGCAGGTGGCGGTGTCGACCGAATGTGGAGAAGCTCGACCAGACCGGATCGCGGGCTCGGTGTGGCACAAGGGTCAGGCGAGCGGCTCCGCGGATGGGCACGCGCACCATGGGGTCATGGTGGGTGGCTTCCACGGCGCCCGAGCTCACAGGCCGGCCTACCGTTGGCCACCCGCGTCCAGCCAGGTCTCGGTCGAGGCAATCGTGACGCCGTCGTCCTCCGCGCGCGATCGCTGCGCAGCGGCGCCATCGGCCCGCCCATCGGCCGCGATCCCTTCCCAGAACTCGATCGCCGCCCGTTCGTAGAGCAGGCCCATCGGGAGGGTCACCCCGCGCCAATGCTCGACCGTTCGCACCGCTGCGGCCGCTCCGTTGAGCGCACGCTCAGCGTATCGATCGTCTTCATAGCGGGCGAGGGCAGCCCGATGGATCGCGAGCTGTGCGATCGCCAGCGCCCGGCGGTCGTCAATCGAACCGAGATCCACGAAGAACAGCTGGAGCAGTCCGGCATCGCGGAGTTCGGTCGGTTCTGCGGCCGGCGTCGCGAGCCACCTCCGGATGGCCTCTCGGCCATGGTCGGTGATCGAGAAGAGCCGCCTCCGTCGCCCATCCGCTTCGCGCCGCTCGGTCAACAGGCCGAGCTCGACGAGTCGGGCCGGCTCCGTGTAGAGGAGGGCATGAGGAAAGGACCAGAAATGGCCGATCGTCGCTGCCACGTGGCGTTTCAGGTCGTACGGCGTCGATGGACCCTCGCGCTCGATGAGGCCCAGGACAAGGTAGGACGTCGAGGTCAAGCGTGGCGCCGGTGGACCTGGTCGGTTGATTGACATAGTACAGACGATACCATACGATACCGACGGTTATGCAGAGACGGTGTACCCGAGTAGATCGCGCCCTCCGCCGGCCCCGAAGGACTGCACCATGAACGCGCCCGACGACCTGCGATTCACGAGTCAGGCTCGGGCTCTGGGCAGCCGGCGGCATCAACCAGATAGCCACGACGCGCGTGCCGCACACGAGGGCGGGATCTGGCGCGGTCCGACGGACGGCGCGTGGATGAAGCGGCTCCTCGCTGGCAGTCCGCCGCCGCGCTGGTCAGGCGGATCCCGCGACGCGCTCGTCGCGCACCGCTAGTCAGCGGGCATCATCAAGGGCGCGGCCGGTGCAGCCCGGAGGCGGGAGGCGGTACTGACCGGCCGACCCAGTTTCGAATTCGAAGGCGGTCCCCGCCGCGTTCGCAACAACGACCAAAGAGGAGGAACCCGCGTTGGCCAAAGTCGCAACCACCCGGCGCACCGCAGACCGGACGAAACATGCCACGGTCCCTGCCGCGAAGGGGCACCTGTCTGCAAAGAAGCTTCGTCCGCTCGGCGACCGCGTCGTCATCGAGCCGACGGAGCGGGAGGAGATGACGAAGAGCGGCATCGTCATTCCGGACACCGCCAAGGAGAAGCCGCAGGAAGGCCTCGTCCGCGCCGTCGGGCCCGGCCGCGTCCTCGACGATGGCAAGCGCGAGCAGGTCGACGTGAAGAAGGGCGACAAGGTCCTCTACGCGAAATACGCCGGGACCGAGTTCAAGATCGACGGCGAGGAACTCCTCATCGTCAGCCAGAAGGACATCCTCGCGATCGTCGAGGGCTGACCGTAGGTCGGCCTTTGGCTTCGCAAGGCTGCGGCCGAGCGGCGAGCCACCAGCAGACCCTGAAAGGACGACACCCCCGATGGCCAAGCAACTCCTCTTCGATGAGACGGCGCGACGGAGTCTCAAGCGCGGTATCGACCGTCTCGCCGACGCGGTCAAGGTGACGATCGGTCCGAAGGGCCGCAACGTCGTCCTCGACAAGAAGTTCGGCTCGCCGACGATCACCAACGACGGCGTGACGATCGCCAAGGAGATCGAGCTCGAGGATCCATTCGAGAACATGGGCGCCCAGCTCCTCAAGGAAGTCGCCACCAAGACGGACGACGTCGCCGGTGACGGGACGACGACCGCCATCGTGCTTGGCCAGGCCATCGTCGCCGAGGGTCTCCAGAACGTGAGCGCGGGGGCCAACCCGATGGGGGTGCGCCGTGGCATCGAGAAGGGTGTCGAGGCGATCGTCGCCGAGCTCAAGCGCCAATCACGCCCGGTCGACGACCGGGCGCAGATCGCCGCGGTCGCCTCGATCAGCGCCGCCGACCCGGAGGTCGGCGAGATCATCGCCGAGGTGATGGACAAGGTCGGCAAGGACGGCGTCATCACCGTCGAGGAGGGCCAGAGCCTCGGCCTCGAGACCGAATACACCGAGGGGATGCAGTTCGACCGGGGCTATCTCTCGGCGTACTTCGTCACCAATGCCGACCGGATGGAGGCGGCGATCGAGAACCCGCTCATCCTCATCACCGACCGCAAGATCTCGAGCGTCAAGGACATGCTGCCGGCCCTCGAGCTCGCCCTCGGGGCAGGCAAGCCGATGGTGATCATCGCCGAGGACGTCGACGGTGAGGCCCTTGCGACGCTCGTCGTGAACAAGCTCCGCGGGACCATCCAGGTGCTCGCCGCGAAGGCGCCGGGCTTCGGCGATCGACGCAAGGAGATGCTCCGCGACATCGCCGTCCTCACCGGTGGCACGGTCATCAGCGAGGAGATCGGTCGCAAGCTCGACAGCGTC
>JAYVMQ010000317.1:0-5376 GCA_043758855.1 Chloroflexota bacterium | reverse complement strand
CGCGCACGCTCGAGCTGCAGGTAAAGAACAAGTCCGGACTGCATGCTCGGCCGGCGGCCGCGTTCGTAAGGGCTGCAGCCGGTTTCCGTTCCACGATCTCGCTGCAGAACCTGACTCGGGCCACGAACGCCGCCAACGCCAAGAGCCTTCTCGCGGTCTTGGGTTGCGGAGTGGAGCGCGGGCATCGGATTATGGTCTCCGCCGAAGGCGTCGATGAGGACGCGGCGATCACGGTCTTGCGGGCGCTGGCGGAGAGTGGCTTCGGGGAAGCCCCAACCCAGGATTGAGGGAGCGATTGAGCATGCGCATAGCGGGCCTGCCGGGAGCCCCCGGCATTGGCGTTGGCCCCATCTGGCGGTACAACGGCGGGGCAGCGGAGGCGCGCCCGTCGCCCGCCCCGGACGGCGATGCGGGCGCGGCGATCCAATCCGCCGCGGAGGAAGCCGTCCGCCAGCTCGATGCGCTCGCGGACCGCATGCGTGACATCGGACGGGCCGACGAAGCGGGCATCTTCGAGGCTCAAGCGATGATGGCGACCGACCCTGAGTTGCTCGGCGCGGCGCTGGATCTGGCGGCCGGCGGCGAGGACCCGGCCGCCGCCGTCACCACAGCCGCGGACCAGGCCGCCGCGACTCTGGCCGCACTGCCTGACGAGTTGCTCGCGGCTCGCGCCGCCGATGTCCGAGACGTTGGGGCGCGCATCGTCCGCATCCTGAGGGGAGAGCAAGTACCTTTGCCAACCGAACCGTCGGTTGCTGTGGCCTACGACTTGCCGCCGTCAGTCGCGGCCGAGTTGCCCCAGGGAATGCTCAGGGGCATAGTTCTGGAGGGCGGCTCGACCACCGCCCACGCCGTCATCCTGGCTCGAGGCCTGGGAATCCCCGCGGTCGTGGGCGCGCGCGGTCTCCTTGCCGCGGCCGCCGGCGCTGCCGCCACGCGCGGGGCCGCCGGCGCCCGAACGATCGCCGTGGACGGCGGTTCGGGCGAAGTCGTGCTGGACCCGAACGCGGCCGACCTGGCCGAGTTCGCGTTCCGGGCCGCCTCGCTCAAGCGTTCGCGGCTCGCAGCCGCCTCGCTCCGGGGACACCCTGGTGCAACGGCCGACGGCCACCGGATCGCGCTCCTGGCCAATATCGGCGGCCCGGAGGAGGCCACCCGGGCCCTGGAAATGGGTGCCGAGGGCGTGGGTCTGTTCCGGACCGAGTTCCTTTTCATGAAGCGCCAGACTGCCCCGACCGAGGCCGAGCAAATGGTGGCCTACCGGTCTGCCTTCGAGGCTTTCGGGCCGGAACGCCCGGTCGTCATCCGTCTTGCCGACATCGGCGGCGACAAGGCGCTGCCGTACCTGGAGCTGCCGCCGGAGGCCAATCCATTTCTCGGCGTGCGCGCCATCCGTCTTGCAGCTCACGGCTCACGAGAATTGCTTCTGACGCAGCTGCGGGCGATCTGGCGCGCCGCCGGCCTGGCGGGTGTGACGCCGCACGTGATGGCACCCATGGTCGGAACGCTTACAGACGTAAGACTGCTGCTGGAACTCCGCGACGCGGCTCGCGCCGGCGCCGCGGTCACGGCGTCCGCCGCGGGCGATCCGCTGCCCGACCGAATGGCGACGGGCGTGATGATCGAGATCCCTTCTGCGGCGCTAATGGCGCCCGAGCTGGCTCGACTGGTCGACTTCTTCTCCATCGGGACAAACGACCTGACCCAGTACACGTTGGCCGCCGACCGAGGCAACGCCGCCCTCGCCGACCTCCAGGACGCCCTCCACCCTGCCGTTCTGAGGCTGATTCGAGAGATCGTGGCCGGAGCCGATGCGGCCGGCATTCCCGTCGCCGTGTGTGGCGAGCTTGCCGGCGACCCTGCGGGCGCTCTGGTTTTGGTCGGCCTCGGCATCGACGAGCTGTCGGCGGACGCCGGATCTCTCGACGCGGTCCGCGCCCTCCTGCTTAGCGTCGGCCAGGCTGATTTGGCCGATCTGGCACAACGGGCCCTGGCCGCCGACGACGCCCAAACCGTGCGGACGATGGCCCGGGACTTCCTCACCCGCCCCGGCGCCCACGGCTGAGCACCGCACCCTGTCTCGATGCGGTACGCTCCGTCACGTGACCATCGAGCCAACGACCTCGCCCGCAGGAGCCTCGCCCGCAGGAGCCTCGCCCGCAGGAGCCTCGCCCGCAGGAGCCTCGCCCGCAGGAGCCTCGCCGGAACGTGGCGATTTCATCCGTGAGATCGTGGCCGCCGACCTGCGCGACGGCAGGCATCAGACGGTCGTCACCCGCTTTCCGCCCGAGCCGAACGGCTACCTACATATCGGCCACCTCAAGGCGATTGCCATCAACTTCGGCATCGCCCGTGACTTTGACGGCCGCTGTCACCTGCGCTTCGACGACACGAACCCAACCAAGGAAGAACAGGAGTACATCGATCACATCCAGGAGGACATTCACTGGCTGGGGTTCGATTGGGGCGAGCACCTCTACTTCGCATCTGACTACTTCGGCCAACTCTACGAGTGGGCCGTCTACCTCATCGGGGCCGGCAAGGCCTACGTGGACGAACTATCCGCCGACGAGATCCGCGAGCACCGCGGCACGCTAACCGAGCCGGGCCGGAACAGCCCCTGGCGGGACCGGCCGATCGAGGAAAGCCTCGATCTCTTCGGCCGAATGCGGAAGGGCGAGTTCCCCGACGGGGCGCGGGTGCTGCGGGCGCGGATCGACATGGCCTCGCCGAACATCAACCTGCGCGACCCAGTGCTGTACCGGATCCTTCACGCCGACCATCCGCGCACGGGTGACGCCTGGTCCATCTACCCGATGTACGACTTCGCCCACGGCCAGTCGGACGCGATCGAGGGCATCACGCACTCGCTCTGCAGCCTGGAATTCGAGATCCATCGGCCCCTCTACGACTGGCTCATCGACAACCTGCCGGTGCCTTCAAAGCCCCGCCAGATCGAGTTCGCGCGGCTCAACATCACCTACACGGTCCTCTCCAAGCGCGTCCTTCTGCGCCTCGTCAACGAGGGCCACGTTCGGGGCTGGAACGATCCGCGGATGCCCACGATCGCGGGCATGCGCCGGCGCGGCTTCCCCGCCGAGGGCCTGCGCGACTTCGTGACCGGGGTCGGGGTGGCGAAGGCCGACAACGTCATAGAGTTCGGCCAGCTCGAACACGCCGTGCGCGACGTCCTCAATCGCAAGGCTCCCCGCCGCTTCGCCGTCCTGCAGCCTCTAAAGGTCGTCATCGAGAATTATCCCGAGGACCAGGCCGAGGAGATGGACGTCGCCAACAACCCGGAAGATCCGTCGGCCGGGACTCGCGCGGTGCCGTTCACGCGTGAGTTGTGGATCGAGCGCGAGGACTTCATGGAGGAGCCGCCGGCGAAGTTTTTCCGTCTGGCGCCGGGCCGCGAGGTGCGACTGCGGTCCGCGTACTTCGTGACCTGTCGCGAGGTTGTGAAGGACGCGGCCGGAGCGATCGTCGAACTGCGGTGCACGTACGACCCAGCGACTCGGGGCGGAGCCTCACCAGACGGCCGTCGCCCTAAGGCCACGCTCCACTGGATCTCGGCCGCTCACGCCATGCACGCGGAGGTGCGGCTGTACGATCACCTGTTTGTGCGGCCCGACCCCGGATCGGACGGCCGCGATCTCTTCGCGGATCTGAGCTCCGACTCCGAAACAGTGCTCCAGGGCTGCCTCGTCGACCCGACCCTGGCCGAGCTGCCGGTTGGCGAAACCGTGCAGTTCGAGCGGCTGGGCTACTTCTGTCCGGATCCCGATTCAACGCCCGGGCGGCCCGTCTTCAACCGCACGCTGACCCTCAAGGACACCTGGGCCAAGCTCCAGGCGCAAGGCCGGCAGGGTACCTAGGCGTCCGGCGCGGGCGGGCCAGCCGGGCAAATCGGGGAATCGAAAAAGGAGCCCGAAAGCTCGGGCTCCTTTTGGCTTGACGTCGCGGCTTAGTAGGAGCGGTTGCTCGAACTTCGCTGGTTGGTGAAGCAGTCGCTGCAATAGACCGGCTTCGCGCCGCTGGGGCGGAAGGGGACCTGGGCCTCGCGGCCGCAGCTTGAGCACGTTGCGCTGAACATCTCGCGCGGGCCGCTCGAATAGCCGCCGCCTGAGTTGCTGCGATCGGAGTAACCGCCGCCGCCGCCGCTGTCACCGCGCTGGGCCTTCTTGGCCGCGCGGCACGATGGGCAGCGACGCGGCTCGCTGAACTGGCGGTCTGCGTAGAACTGCTGCTCGCTCGCTGTGAACGCGAACTCCTGGCTGCAGTCGGCGCAAACCAGTGTCTTGTCTTGCCCGTACAAAGAAAAACTCCTTCTCTTGCGGCCCCAGCGAACCTTTCTCGCCGAGTGCCGATGAGAGGGAGTGTCGTGTGCCGCTTGGTTGAACACCTTCTGGTGTCTAGGCGTCAAATTACCACACGCGGCGGCGCCTGTCGAACGAAATTTCGCAGACCCGCAGGCCGGCCCCCCGCCGGGCCGCCGCTCTGGCCGATTGCGAAAGCCAGAGGTCCGATTGCCGCGTGCGGCCCGCCGACGCGGCATTTCCTGATAGGATTTCAGCCGGCGCTTTGGCGAGTAGCCTAACGGTAAGGCACCTGCCTCTGGAGCAGGGGATTGAAGGTTCGAATCCTTCCTCGCCAGCCAACTTCTGAGCGTGAAATGGGCACAGACATAGAAGGTGATGTCGGGGTTGAGGGCCATGATGGCGTCGGCGACGTCGATGGCGAACTCGCCGTGGACGTCGGTGGCGTAGTGAGGGTGGGTGAACTCCACAGGTGCGACCATGCCTTCAAGGGTGTGGTCTTTGAGGTCAAAGCTCAGTGGATCTCTTGAGCAAGTCGGTATTGGCAACCTGACCTATTGACGGCCTGGGACTTCCTTGGCAGGATCGACGGCGGTGGCCATTGACCCTGCGAAGGCTGCCGTATTGAGTGGGCGCATGCGTTTTGTCGTCTCCATATCCGCGGGTCTTGATGGGACGCGGAGAGCCGACGCTGAAGGGCACTCGTCCCACGTGAGGTGGACTAGAAAGAGGAGCGATTCCATGAAAGCACGCATCCAGATAATAGCCATCGCCGGGGTGGTGTTGACGCTGCTCCTACCCGGAGCGACATCTGGTGCTTCACCGACCCCTGGTCATCATCGGACGGACGTTACGACGACCGTCGCTGGGCAGAAAATGGCCCGTGAAGCAGCCAGCCGATACGGCAGTCTTGGGGTCGCTGCACGAACCGACGGTCTCGCCGTCATCGAGGACGACAAAGGTTGGGTGATAGCCCCCAAGGGCCTCGAACCAGAGATAGACGACGCGTCTGGCCAAGTCACGAGCAAGGCTACCGCCCGGCCGGCAAATACTGGATATG
>JAYVMQ010000316.1:0-4743 GCA_043758855.1 Chloroflexota bacterium | reverse complement strand
CAGTAGGTCGTGGGCCGCCGAAGCCGCCCGGCCCAGTAGGTCGTGGGCCGCCGAAGCCGCCCGGCCCAGTAGGTCGTGGGCCGCCGAAGCCGCCGGGGCGTCCTGCGCCGCCCCCCGGCCGAGGACCGAAAGAACGGTGGCTCTCGTGGCGCGGGGCGTCAAACCGGCCGCCTTCTGACGACGGCCTGCCATCTCCCGGCCCACGGTACTCACCGGGCCCCCCAGGCCCAGCCTGTCCGCCCGAGCCTTGTGACCCAGGTGCGCCCGGCCCACCGTGACGCGGCCCTTCAAACCCCTGACCGTCGGGACGTGGCCTCTTGCCGCCTGGACCGCGCCGTCCGGAATGCTCGTCCCCTGGCTTGTGTCGATGGTCAGGCAAGGTATCTATCCGTTCATCTTGTTCGGCCGCCGCAGTGGCAGTCGGGGTGTCTAGTGCGCTGTGGCAGGGCGGGTATCTCGGCCGTCGGAGCGACGGCGCGGGTTCCTACGACCCGATCAATCGGTGCGGCGCCAACGCTGGCCGTCGCGCGTGTCTTCAACGAGGATGCCCCGGTCGGCGAGTACGACTCGCAGATTGTCGGAGGCTGGCCATTCCCGAGCCGCGCGGGCGGCCGCTCGATCGTCAAGAAGTTGTTGTAGCTCGGGCTCCAGCTGGTCGTCGGCGGCCGGAGCAATACCAAGGACCCGGTCTAAATCACGCAAATGAGAGATCCCGAGTTGGGCGTCGGCCGTGGAGAGCGCCCGAGCGTCGATGCGTCTGTTCAGCTCGCGGATCAATTCGAAGACCGCCGCGAGCGCCGGAGAGATGTTGAGATCGTCGTCAAGCGCCTTCTCGAAGGCCAGCCTCGTACCGTCCAGCAGGGCCGGAAGTGAGGCGTCATCGATGGAGTGGGACTGATATGCCGCCAGGGCCGCAAGCAAGGCGTCCAGCCGATCGATGGCTGAGTTCGCCGCCTGCAGCGAATCCGCGCCGAAAGAGAGGGTCATGCGGTAATGGGCCGACATGAGGGCCAGGCGAAGGGCCCGCGGCGAGCTTCCGTTGCTCAGCACGTCCGACACGGTCGACATGTTACCGCTGGACTTGGCCATCTTCTGGCCGTTCATCTGGAGAAAAGCGCAGTGCAGCCAGTAAGCCACAAACGTCTTGCCGGTCGTGGCCTCGCTTTGGGCAATCTCGTCCTGGTGGTGCGGGAAGACCAGATCTATGCCGCCGGTGTGAATGTCGAATGACGGCCCAAGGTAGGCCATGCTCATGGCCGAGCATTCGATATGCCAGCCCGGTCTGCCCGGTCCAATCTCGGTGTCCCAGCTCGGTTCGCCGGGCTTGGGACCTTTCCAAAGGGCAAAATCGCGGACGTCGTCCTTGCCATATTCGTCGGCCTCGACGCGCTCGCCGACTCGCATCCCTTCGGGGTCGAGGCGGGCCAGTCTGCCGTAGGCCGGCCACGAGGCTATCCGGAAGAAGATCGAGCCATCGTCGGTGCGATAGGCGTAGCCGCCCTCGAGCAGCCTGGCGATCATTTCGACCATCTGGGGAATGTGCTGTGTCGCCTTCGGCATCACGTCGGGCAGAGTCAAGCCGAGCGTGGTCATGTCGGCCAGGAAGAGCTTTTGGTAGCGCTCCGAAACCAGGCCGATGGGGCTGCCCTCGGCCAGGGCGCCCTTGATGATCTTGTCGTCCACGTCGGTAATGTTCATGACCCAGGTCACGCGCAAGCCCTTGTAGCGCAGGTAGCGGACCAGCAGATCGGCAAACAGGAACGAGCGGAAGTTGCCCACGTGGGCCGGGCCATAGACCGTGGGACCACAGCTGTAGATGCGGACGTGGCCCGGCTCCAGCGGTACCAGATCGCGCGCGGCGCCAGCCAGGGTGTCGTGCAACTGGATCGTCACGCCACTCCCTCCGTAGCCGCGACGATCTTGCCAGCGGCTGGCGTGGCCGCAATGGCGGCGGGCGCGAGCGATACGATGGCGCTGGCCGATATCGATCGACCCGCCCCTTCTGGCCCACCCAGGTTGCCGGTGGAAGCCTTAACGTTGACGGCCTGCGGTGCCAGCCCGAGGGCAGCCGCAATCGCCTCCCCCATCGCGGGCAGCAGCCCCGTTAGCCTCGGGCGCGAGGCAATGATCGTTACATCGACATTCACCGGCTGCCAGCCAGCGTTCCGAACCTTGTCGGCCACCGCTGAGAGAAGGATGCGACTGTCGACGCCGGAGGGCGTTCGCGAGTCTGCCGGGAAGAGGCGGCCCAGGTCGCCCAAACCAGCCGCCCCAAGGAGTGCGTCTGCCACGGCGTGGAGGGCCACGTCACCATCCGAATGGCCGGCCAGACGAGGTGCGCCCTCGATCCGTATACCGCCCAGAACAAGGGGCTCGCCGGGACCGAAGGGGTGACTGTCCATGCCGAGCCCAACTCGGGCGAAAGGACGAAGACCGGGCGCGATTTCGATCGATCCGCGCGCAGGCGAAACCGGACGGCCGGGCACGAGGCCGCCGTCAAGCATCACCCTGGCGTGGTCGAGGTCTACGGGCACGGTCACCTTCAGATTGGTCGCTTCGCCACTGATCGCATGAACAGGGATTCTACAGGCCTCCAGCAGAGAGGCCTCATCGGTCCAGGTTTCCGGTCCGTTGGGATGGTGCGCGGCGTAGGCCCACTCCAACAGGCTGCGCCTCACGCCCTGGGGCGTCTGGGCCGCCACTAAGTTAGTGCGATCGACCGTGACACCCACGCGCTCACCGTCGAGGCGCTTCAGCGTTTCGGCCACCGCCACCACGGGGATGGCAGCGCCGTGCATTTCCGCGGCCCGAGCCACGGCCCGGATCAGCGCTGGGCTGACGAGCGGCCGCGCGGCATCGTGGACGAGGATCACCGGGTCGCGGGATGAGGACTCGCCGTCGGCGAGGGCATCGCCGTCGGCGAGGGCGGCCACGCCCGCCGCAACCGAATCCTGACGACGCTCGCCGCCGACGACTACCGCCACCACCGCGTCCGGCAGCCAGGAAGCGCTTGATATCTCGACTACACGCTCCGGGGAAGTGGCGATGACGATCCGCTGCACTCCAGCCTCAGCCAGAGCCTCAACCGACCAGCGCAGAATAGGCCAGCCGGCTAGATCAGCCTGAAGCTTGTCCTGACCGCCCATCCGCCGGCTGGATCCGGCCGCGACCACCACCGCCTGGATTGAGTCTGCCAGAGCCTCGTCCGACCTGTTCCTGGCGTCATTCACTCGGCGTGAACCTGGGCAAAGACCATCCGGCCCATCACGGTCTGCAACACGCGAGTCACGAGGACATCGAGTTCTTGGCCGACGAGGCGCGAACCGCCTTCGATGACTACCATCGTGCCATCGTCGAGGTAGCCAACTCCCTGTCCTGGCTCCTTGCCCTCAGTTATCACCTTGATCTGGAGCGAGTCGCCAGGCAGAAGAGCCGGCTTGAGGGCATTAGCGAGCGAGTTGACATTCAAGACGCGTATCGACTGCAGGTCCGCGACCCTATTCAGGTTGAAGTCGTTGGTGAGGATCGCGGCTCCCCTGGCCCGAGCCAGCAATACCAGCTTGCCGTCGACGTCGGCTGCTTCGGCGGGATCGTCATCGACGATCTCGACAGGAGTTGGGCCATCCTTCTGGAGACGGGCGAGGATCTCAAGTCCGCGCCGCCCTCGACCGCGGCGCTGAGTATCCGAGCTATCGGCGATGCGCTGCAACTCCTCCAGCACAAAGTGCGGAATGACGAGCCGGTGATATAGGAAGCCCGCTTCCACGATGTCCGCGATGCGACCGTCGATGATGGCGCTCGTATCAACCACGACCTGCGTCTCGTTCCCCCGCGCCGAAAGGGCCGAGTTGTCGCGCCGAAGCAGCCCAGAGGCCTCAGCAGCGGCGATGAGGTCCTCGCGTTTGGCAACCGTCAAGCCGACCATGCCCAGCCCGAAGCAGATCGAGACGCCGATCGGCAAATAGCGCCCGTATGGGTCTGGAAGAGCCTGCAAGGGTAGGCCAAGCAATAGAGCAATCAACAGCCCAACTATCAGTCCAGCCACCGCGGCCAAGAACTCGGCGGTGGACATTGCCTGAACAGCAGCGATCAGGCGGCCAACCGGAACCACGGTCAGGTACGGCAGCAGCAAGAAGCCAACCGAGATCCAGGCGATGACCCAGACGGGGATGAGAAAGCCGGCCGATCCGGTCCTATCGAAGATATTCAACTGGGTGAGAACGAAACCCAAGCCGATTAGCGCGCCCAGGGCTGCGCCAAGCAGCCTAATCATGCGAATCACAGTTACACGCCTTGCGCTGACGAAGCGGAGAGATGAATCCAATACAGAAGTGTGGCTTCGTCGTGATCAGCCTAGCATCGCGCTCGGCCGCTCGCCAAATCTCGCCGCCGCCTGGGCCGTCGACGGCGACCGCCAGCCGGGCCGTTCATCGCGAGTCGTCGCGCCCCGACCCTATTGCATGGCCAATGGCGTCGCGCAGGTTCGACGCGGCGAGTACCTCCAGCCCCGCGACCACCGGCGGGCCCTCCCTGCGCGGCGGCGGCACGATCGCCTTCTTGAACCCGAGACGTGCCGCTTCGCGCAGCCTTCGCTCCAAACCCGGCACCGGGCGCAGCTCCCCCAATAGCCCCACCTCGCCGATAGCGACGACGTCACGTGCCACCGCCCGGTCGCGCAGGGACGAGGCCAGGGCCAGGCACAACGGCAGGTCGAGGCCTGGATCTTCGAGCTGGAGGCCGCCG
>JAYVMQ010000315.1:0-6344 GCA_043758855.1 Chloroflexota bacterium | reverse complement strand
TGAATCCAGCCTTTAGCTGGACCACGGGTCCTGCGGAGGCAGGACGATGAGCGTGGGCTCCGCTGGGCGTAGCCCCGGCCGCGAACAGCTGCCGGAAGGCCGGATGTCTGTCATCGCCCTCGATGGCATGCCCGAGATACGGGACGGCGACGACCTGGCAGCGCTCCTCATCGAGGCCCTACGAGCTACGCCTGACGCGCTGCCTCTCCGCGAGGATGACGTGCTGGTGGTCACGCAGAAGATCGTTTCGAAGGCCGAAGGCGCAACGGTGGACCTCACAACGATCGAGCCTCGGCCGGAGGTAGTGGCCTTTGCCGAGCGCTGGGACCGTGACGCACGCCAGCTGGAAGTAGTCCTGCGCGAGGCCCGGCGCGTGGTGAGGATGGCTCACGGAGTGCTGATCACGGAGACCCGCCACGGCTTTGTCTGCGCCAACGGCGGAGTGGACGCCTCCAACATGGGCCCCGGCAGAGGCAACGTCGTCACCCTCTTGCCCGTCGACCCAGACGCGTCCGCGGACCGAATCCGCGCTGCCGTACGGGCGAGCCTCTGCGTTGACGTGCCAGTCATCATCTCGGACAGCTTCGGCCGGCCGTGGCGCTGGGGCATCACAGACGTGGCCATCGGTGTCAGCGGTATGCTGCCCCTCGACGACATGCGGGGCACGCCGGACGCGGACGGCCGGATCATGCGCAGCACCGTGCGGGCCACGGCAGACGAGATCGCGACGTCCGCGGAGCTGGCCCTGGGCAAGGCGACCCGACGGCCGGCGGCGATTGTGCGCGGGGCCCACCCAACGCGAGGCGAGGGCAGCATCGCGGACGCACTAATGCCGCGTGAGTTCGACCTGTTCAAGTGACGCCGGACGGGGCGCCGCTGTGCGGCTAGCAGCCCGCCAGGTAGGCGCAGGGGCTGACCGCGTTAGAGACGCTGCCCAGCCCCCACGGGTAGCCGAGCCAGACCTCGAAGTGAAGGTGCGGACCGGTTGCCTCGCCGGTGGCGCCCACCCTCCCGATCACCTGGCCCGCTGAGATTGTCTGGCCCACCCGCACTCCCCAAGACGAGAGGTGGTTATAGGTCGTGTAGAGCTTCGTGCCCTCCATCACCCAGATGACGTTGCCGCCGCCCGTGTACCCGTTATTGCCAACCTTTACCACGGTTCCACTCGCGGCCGCGACCACGGCCGTCCCGTATGCGGCGGCGATATCGATTGCGTGGTGTCCGGACCAGAAGTACTGGCTGACGTAGTTGTAGCCCCTGACAGGCCAGACCCATGAGCCACTCCTGGTGGATCCACCCGTCGGGGATCCGGCGGACGCTGTCTTTGCCCTGGGCACGGGGCCGCCGCTCGCTCCCGGAATGATCAGCGTCTGACCAACGACGACCGTTGCCTCCGGCAGGTTGTTGGCATCGACGATGTCCTGCACGGTGACCTTGTATTTGGCCACCAGCGAGTCAAGCGAGTCCTTGGCACCGATCGTGACCAAGAGGCCGTCCATCGGCAGGATCACGAGCTGTTGGCCAACGCGCAGCGCGGCCGGGTCCGCAACCTTCGACTTGTTTGCCCAATACAACGTGGCCGGGGCCAGCCCAAACTGGCCGGATATCTGGTTGAAAGTGTCCCCCGCCTGCACGGCGTACGTCCGCAGCTGCGTCTTGGCGTCCATTGCAACGCCCGGATTCTGGAGCGAGTTGGGGATCGATCCGTCGCCCAGGTAAAGATCGTTCACGTCGGGGGCGAGCGGCCCGTCGCCGTTGCCGTATCGCGCGTCCGGAGCGGCCCCAGCCACCGCGGCCGTGACGTTCATAGCGGTGACGTTGGCCAGGCGTGGCGCGGCCGACGCCGGCGGCACGACGGGTAGCGTGCTGACAAGAGCAGCACCGGCGAGCAATACGCACAGCCCGACAGGAATCAAGCGTTCGAGACCGTCGTTACGAGACAACCTGGCCCACGCCCTGCGGACGGGAGCCATGGGGTTGGCGGCCGGATTGGCCCACGAATGAGCGCTAGCCGCTTCCTCGATCGACTTGAGACGGCTACGAATGCGGCTGACGACGGTTTCGGCTTCAGTCAATACGGACTCCGGCTGGGACGGCTCGCGGCGAACGGCGGGGAGTGACCATGTCGAATAGCAAACACCCTACCAGACGATGCGCCAAATGTGCAAACGCCGGTGGGCCCCGGCAACTGAGCCTAGACTGTGCACTCTAGACCGACGACGAGCCAATTCGGCTGGTGTCCGAACTGGCCCGCCAGCGCGGCATGGTCGTGCCTTGAGCCTACGCCAGGGAGAAGGAAAACGTGAAGATCGGTCTCCAAATCTCATCATTCACCTGGCCGGGCGGCGACGCCGCGATCGGACCCACTCTGGCCCAGATTACCGAGACCGCGGACGCCATCGGCTTCGACTCTCTCTGGGTGATGGACCATTTCTACCAGATCCGCGGCGTGGGCCAGCCCGAGGAGCCCATGCTCGAAGGCTGGTCGGCGCTGGCATTCATGGCCGCCCATTCGAAGAAGGCGACACTCGGCCTGATGGTCGGCGGGGTCCACTACCGGGAGGCCGGGATGTGGGCCAAGGCCGCGACCACGCTGGACGTGCTAAGCGGTGGTCGCGCCATCTTCGGCATCGGGGCCGCGTGGAACGAGGAGGAGAGCCACGGCCTAGGCTTCCCGATGCCGGCCCTGGGAGTCCGCTTCGAGATGCTTGAAGAGACGCTCCAGATTTGCCTGGCAATGTGGCAAGGCGAGCGCGGTTCAGAGGCGGCCTTCGACGGGGCGCACTACCAGGCTACGCGCTTGCTCAACTCACCCCAAGCGATCAGCAAGCCCCACCCGCGGATCCTTATCGGAGGCGGAGGCGAGCAGAAGACGCTGCGCCTGGTGGCCAAGTACGCCGACGGCTGCAATATCTTCGGCGGACCGGATCAGTTGACCCACAAGTTCGCGGTTCTGCGTGAACGGTGCGCCGAGGTCGGCCGTCCGTTCGATGAGATCGAGCGGACGAACCTTCAAACGGTCGACCTTTCGAAAGATTCGGTCGCGCAGGTGGTCGAGCGGTTTGGCACCCTGGCCGAAGTCGGCGTGCAGCACGTCATCTTCAGCCTCCGCGGCATTTCGGATGTCCGAACCCTTGAAACGATCGGCCGCGACCTTCTGCCCCAGCTCCGCACCATCGAGGCGAAGGCGATTTAGGAGGCGGCAATGGGCGGGAACGAACCACGTGCCGCTGGGCCCGTGTGGTGCGCTTTGTCCCGTCGCGATACTCCCCTGGAGTATCGACGAAGTGCTATGATCGGGACATGAGCGACGATCCAACTCCAATGGCGAAGAGCCCGCTGGCGGGCCTGAACCTGACCTTCCTTAAGAGCTCCGACGGCTCTCAACCGGCATCGGCCGCGATACCACGACAGAGCGGTGGCAAGTCGGTGGATGCCCACGTGGTCATCGTCGGCTCTGGCCCTGCTGGGCTCACGGCCGCCATCTACGCTGCCCGGGCCAACCTCGAGCCGGTCGTGATTGGTGGGATCGCGGGTGGCGGGCAACTCATGATCACGAGCGACGTGGAGAACTATCCGGGCTTCCCTGACGGAGTCCAAGGGCCAGAACTTATGGGCCTCTTCCGGGCGCAGGCCGAGAGGTTTGGCGCTCGGATGGTGGACGCGGACGTTGAGCGCGTTGACCTTGGCAGCCGGCCGTTCCGTCTCTGGGCGAGTGGCGTCGAATATCGCGCCGAGGCGGTGATCGTGGCCACGGGCGCGGAGGCCCTCTGGCTGGGGATCGAGAGCGAGACTCGGCTGCGCGGCCGCGGCGTCAGCGCCTGCGCCACGTGCGACGGCTTTTTCTTCCGCGACAAGGAAATCGCGGTCGTGGGCGGCGGAGACAGCGCCCTTGAGGAGGCGCTCTACCTGACCCGCTTCGCCAGCAAGGTCCACCTTATCCATCGCCGCGACGCCTTCCGGGGCAGCAAGATCATGCAGGACCGAGCAGCCACCCACCCCAAGGTCGAGCTTCACCTCAACCGCACCATCGAAGAAGTGGTAGGAACCGACCACGTCGAGGCGTTGCGGCTTGGCAAAACGGACGAGCCCGGCGAGGAGCGCCTGGCGATCCAGGGGCTGTTCGTGGCGATAGGCCATCGCCCCAACGTGGCAGTCTTCCGTGACTGGCTCGAAATGGACGAAAAGGGTTATCTGCGCAACGGCGGTGCGACCACCTCCTCGAACATCGACGGAGTCTTCGTCGCGGGAGACGTTGACGACCATCGCTACCGTCAGGCCGTGACCGCCGCGGGCGAAGGCTGCCGTGCCGCCATCGACGCGGAGCGCTGGCTCGAGGCCCAGGAAACGCACGAGCCGAGCGCAACTGCTGCTGCGGTTAAAGGCCCATAACCGACTCCAACCGAGCCGGTAGGAGCCTGTCCCGCCCGGGCTTGGAGTAACGCGTAGCGTTCGTCGGAAGCCGGACCAAAGGTGGCCCTTACAGGCAGCAGTCGGGCGCGCCTGGTAGCGTCAGCGTACACACAGGAGTCCCGATGTCCTTCTTCGGTGGCGGCCGCCACCCCTTCGCCGACTCAAGTGCGCGCAGCTACCCGCCCGTGCCACCCGCGCGGCGCTATCGCACGGCTCGCAAGATCGTGGCCTTCTTCGTCCCGTATCGGACCGAGGTCACCGTCGTCCTGGGCGCGATCCTGGTGACGAGCTTCCTCGGCGTCATCAACCCGATCCTGCTCAAACTCCTGATCGACGTCGCCATTCCCCACCGCGACTTCGGTCTCCTAAACCTGTTCGTCATCCTGATGATCACCATCCCGATCATCTCGAGCCTGATCGGGGTCGGTCAGAGCTACTTGAACAACAAAGTCGGACAGAGCGTCATGCGCGACCTCCGCCGCGCGCTCTACGCCCATCTGCAGTCGATGCCGCTGCGCTTCTTTACTGAGACTCGGACAGGCGAGATCCAGAGCCGCCTCTCCAACGACGTCGGCGGCATCCAGTCGGTCGTGACCGACACAGCTGCGAGCATCACCAGCAACGTCGCGGTCGTGGCCAGCACGATCATCGCCATGCTTTTCATCGACTGGCGGCTGACCGCGCTGTCGCTGGCCATGCTGCCGGTCTTTTCGCTCATCGCCCATCGCGTCGGCAAAGTCCGGCGGGCCGTCTCGACCGAGACGCAGAAGTCCCTGGCCGACATGACCGCCGCGACCGAGGAAACGCTCAGCGTCAGTGGCATTCTGCTGAGCAAGACGTTCGGCCAACAGGCGGCCTCGACGGCACGTTTCGAGACACTCAACGAACGCGTCGCCCAGAACCAGATACGTCAGGCGTTGGTCGGTCGCTGGTTCTTCGCCCTGATTGGCACGATCATGTCGATCATCCCGGCCTTCGTGTACTGGCTGGCCGGCTACCTCGCCATAAACCACGACCCGCACCCGCCCACAATCGGCGACATCGTGACCTTCACCACGCTCCAGAGCCGGCTCTTCTTCCCGCTCGGGCAGCTTCTCAACGTTCAGGTTGAGCTGCAGGGCGCTCTGACCCTCTTCGATCGCATCTTCGAATACCTGGAGATGAAGCCCGAGATCGCGGACGCGCCCGACGCGGTGGCGTTGGAGGTCGCGGCCGTGAAAGGTGGCGTGCGCTTACGCGACGTCTGGTTCCGCTATCCGACCAAGACGCCGGAGGCGCTCACCGCCGAGGTGCTGGCCGTCGAAATCGCCGCAGAGACCGGACCCGACTCCCACCACCAGTTCGCCCTCGAGGCCATCGACTTCGAGGTCAAGCCGGGTCAACTGGTGGCACTCGTCGGACCTTCGGGCGCAGGCAAGACGACGACGACATACCTGATCCCACGTCTGTACGACGTCGACTCGGGGTCGGTCGAGATCGACGGCTTGGACGTGCGTCAGATCAGTCTCCAATCGATCGGGCAGATCGTCGGCTTTGTGACGCAAGAGACATACCTATTCAACAGCTCCATCCGGGACAACCTGCGATACGCCAAACCCGACGCCACGGACGGCGAGCTGGAAATCGCCGCGCGCGCGGCCGCCATTCACGACCGGATCATGGAGCTACCCGCCGGCTACGACACTAACGTCGGCGAGCGTGGCTACAAGCTGTCGGGCGGCGAGAAACAGCGCATCGCTATTGCCCGGGTCCTGCTAAAGGACCCGCGAGTCCTGATCCTCGACGAGGCCACGTCAGCGCTGGACACCGTCAGCGAGCGACTCATTCAGTCGGCACTGGAGGGACTGGAGGCGGGCCGTACGACGATCGCCATTGCCCACCGGCTGTCCACGATCCTGCGGGCGGACCTCATCCTCGTCTACGAGCGTGGC
>JAYVMQ010000314.1:0-2431 GCA_043758855.1 Chloroflexota bacterium | reverse complement strand
GCCGGCGTCGGCAGACGCCATATCTGAGCATGGGGACCGGCCACTCGCTCTAGCTTTCCTGGGGGACCCGAACAGCATCCACACTCGCCGCTGGATCGGCTGGTTCGCTCGGCACGGACATCGCGTAACCATGATCGTGCCCGACGGGCTGACCCTGGACCCCGGCCTGCCCGACTCGATCGGGGTCGAATACTTCACGCCCTACACGTCAAGCCGCTTCCACCCCCTCGGTGCCCTTCGAGCCCGGCGCTCCCTTCGCCGGGTGCTGAGTCGGATCCGGCCCGACATCCTGCATGCCCACTACCTGACCGTCCACGGTTGGCACGCCCGAATGTCCGGCTTCCGGCCCTATGCGATCACGCTGTGGGGTAACGACATCCTCATCACCGCCCGGGACACACGGCGCGGCCGTCTATATGCGCGCTGGTCGCTGGGTCCGGCCGGCCTGGTGACCGGCGATTCAGATCAGCTCGTTCAGGCGGGAGTGGCTGCCGGAGCGCGGCCCGAACGGTCCCACCTGGTCCAATTCGGCGTGGACACGGCCCGGTTTTCTCCCGGTCCGGATCCGGGTGCGCTGCGTGTCCGGCTCGGTCTGGTCGGGCGGCGGGTGATCTTTTCGCCGCGTAGCATCGCCCCGCTGTATCGCCAGGATGTCGTCGTCGACGCGCTGGCGAGCCTGCCGGCCGACGTGTGCGTGGTCATGACTCGGCATCTGGCCGTCGAGTCCGAGGTGGAGGCGATGCGGCACCGGGCCGCCGCGCTGGGCCTGACCGACCGAATTGTCATTGTGCCCACGGTTGCCCACGACGAGATGGCCGACATCTACCGTCTGGCCGACGTGGTGGTCTCGGTGCCGTACACCGACGGCACGCCGGTGACGATCCTCGAGGCTCTCGCTGCCGGCCGCCCGGTCGTGGCGACTGATCTTCCGAGCGTGAGAGAGTGGCTGGGCGATCTGGATCCGCTGTCGCTCGTGCCGGTTGGCGATGCCGGCGCCACTGCCGGGGCCATAAGTATCGCCTTGAACCGCGGCGAGGATGAGCGAGCGGACCTGGCGCGCCGAGGGCGTCAGCTGATTGAGGAGCGGGCCGGCCACGATCGCAACATGGCCTTGGCCGAGAGCCTGTACCACGACCTGGTGCGCAGGCCCTGACGATCGGGGCGAGGCAGGTCCTTCTTCAGGCCAGTGGATCTTTCCCTGCCGCACCGCGCAACCACATCTCGAGATTGAGGACTCGCCACAGCATGCTGCTGGCAATGCGGCCGGCGGCGAATGCCTCGACTGCCTCGAGGATTGCGCCCGGGGCCAGCAGGTCCGCGGCCTCGGCCGACGAATGCGAGGCTAGTTGCCGCCACACGGGTGCCGCTTCCGTCAGCCATCTCTTCTCGGGCGGCTGGAACGCGACCTTGTCGCGCCGACTCAACACCTCGTTCGGGACGATTCCCCGCATCGCCTCCTTCAGAACGACCTTGCGCTGGTTGCGGCCGGCGATCTTGAGCCTGTCTGGGAGCAGCAGACTGGCTTCGACAAGCCGGTGATCGAGGAACGGGACGCGGGCTTCGATGCCGAAGGCCATGCTGTTGCGGTCCTCATAGCGCAGCAAATCGGGCAGATTATCCGACGCCACATCGAACCACAGCTTCTTGGCCAGCAGAGTGCCGCGCTCGCTGAGGGGCTCCTGGAACGTCTGGCCGCTCGAACTCCCGGCTCGTCCGATCCACGGCGCCGGCATGCGGCGCCGGTTCAATCGAGCTGGCATGCGGCGCGACCCGATCAGGGCATAGCCCAACGGGGCCCTGAACGGCCCGTGCTCCGCCATCATCAGCCGGCCCGCCTGCCAGGCCGTTCGGGGGTTGCGAAGGGCGCCGGCCAGACGCATGGCCGGATATCGCACGTAGCCGCCAAGCAACTCGTCGGCGCCCTGCCCGTCCAGGAGAACCTTGATCCCGGCCTCATGGGCGATTCGCATAACGTGATACTGGGCCACGATGCTGGTGGAGCCGAATGGTTCGTCCTGGGCATAGAGGATGCTCGGCAGAGACTCGAGGAATTGATCGGTGTCCGGCGTGGTTGTGTGCAGCTCCACCCCCGTCGCAGCTACGACGGCGTCAACGTACGGGCGTTCGTCGATTCCGGCCTCCCTGAACTGAGCGAAGAAGGCCAGGTGGGGGTTGGCCTCGCGTTCTCGGTGGCCCCGTCCTGGAGCGAGAAGGTTCTCCGACCGCAGCGAGGCGGCGATGCTGACAATCGATGAGCTATCGAGACCGCCGGAGAGGCATGAGCCAATGGCCACGTCAGATCGGAGCTGGAGGGCGATGGCGTCGATGAGCAGCGACTTGAAGTCCTCAATCCGATCGGCATCGCCGGGCTGCCTGCGGAACGAGGTGTCGGTGGACAGCGCAGGCGCCGGCCAGTAGCAGTCCCAGCGGC
>JAYVMQ010000313.1:0-2518 GCA_043758855.1 Chloroflexota bacterium | reverse complement strand
GCCGAGCCGCCGTTGAAGCCGAACCAGCCGAACCACAGGATGCCAGCGCCGATCACGGTCAGGCGAACGTCATGGGGCTCGAAACGGTCTGACTCGCGTCGGACGCGCGGCCCCAGAACTAGGGCTGCTACAAGGGCGGCCACGCCAGAACTGATGTGGACAACGGTGCCGCCGGCGTAGTCGAGCACGCCCATGTTGCGCAGCCAACCACCATCGCCCCAGACCCAATGGGCAACCGGCGAGTAGACCAACAGGCTCCACAACAGCGCGAATAGCACGAAGGCCTTGAAACGCTTGCGCTCGGCGAAGGCTCCGATGATCAGGGCCGGAGTGATGATCGCGAACATCATCTGGAAGAGCGCGAAGGCGCTGGCAGGGATCGTTTTGGCGTATGGACCCGGGTCCGTGCCGACGCCCTTGAGGCCCACGTTGTCCAGGCCCCCGATGATGCCCCAGCCGTTGAGATCCTTACCAAAAGCCAGCGTGTAGCCCACGAGAACCCAGGTCACGCTGACAAGGGCCAGGGTGAACATGCACTGCATCAGAATGCTGAGCACGTTCTTGCGGCGGACGAGGCCACCATAGAAGAGGGCCAGAGCGGGCGTCATCAACATGACGAGCGCCGTGGCAGTCAGTACCCAGGCCGTATCTCCAGCGCTGATCTGGGGGACCAAGATCGAAACTCCTTCGCTTCCAACTCGCAACGAAACCTGGACATAAATTTCGGTCTGGGGAAGCGTAGGTAGCGCAGGCTTGGGAATCAGTGACGACCGAGTAACCCTCCGGTGGCACCTGGGTGGCGCGACGGTTGCGGTTCAGGACGGTCGCTGAGTGGATGGCGGACGGTCGGAACTGGTCCGAGCTGCGCAACCAGGCGAGACCTACAGTCGCAGGCGCGCCTTCGCAGCGCCCAGCGCCGCAGCCACGCGACTGGGAGCGGTTCCGCCGATGACGTCGCAGCTGGCCAGCGCGCCGTCCAGGGCCGCGGCCGCGCGCAGCTCACCGGGGAGTGCGGCATCGCCAACCAACGTCACCGCGACGCTGTCGTCGGAAGTGGCTAAGGCCGCCGCGATCGTGGCGTCGCCCAGTGCCTCCAAACCAATCCCCGCCCGCTCCGCTTGGGCCACGAGCGTCCCCACGATGTGGTGAGCCGCCCGGAAGGCCACTCCCCGACGGACGAGGGCATCGGCAACGGCCGTGGCCGTGATGTACCCCTCGCCCGCCGCAACGCGCATTCGCTCGCGATCGACGGTCAGGGTGGAGACCATGCCGGACATGACGCCCAATGACGCCTCCAGAGTTGCGGCCGCCTCGAACAGGGGCTCCTTGTCTTCCTGAAGATCTCGCTGATAGGCGAGGGGCAGGCCCTTCAGCAGCGCCAGCATCCCCGTCAGCGACCCGATTACCCGCGCCGACCGGCCCCGCACTAACTCGGCCGGATCGGGGTTCTTCTTGTTGGGCATCATCGATGAGCCCGTCGAGAACGAGTCGGCCGCTCGCACGAAGCCGAACCGCGGGTTCGACCACCACGTGATCTCCTCGGCCAGCCGCGACAGGTGAACCATGCACAGCGCGAACGCGGCCAGCGCCTCAACCACGAAGTCGCGGTCGCTAACAGCGTCTAGGGAGTTCGCTGTCACGCCGTCGAACCCAAGCTCCGCGGCCGTCGCCTCGCGGTCGAGCGGATACCCGGCTCCCGCAAGCGCGCCCGAGCCCAGGGGCGAGACGTTCGCCCGCCGCCGGCAGTCGGCCAGTCGGCCCCGGTCGCGTTCTAGCATCTCGACGTACGCCAGCAGGTGGTGGGCCAGCAGCACCGGCTGGGCCGGCTGAATGTGGGTGGTGCCGGGCAGGACCGCCTCGCCATCGCGGACCGCCAGTCCAACCAGGGCCCGCTCCATGCCCAGGATCGCCTCGTCCAGGCCGTCGAGCGTGCGGCGCAGCCACAGGCGCAGATCCGTGGCGACCTGGTCGTTGCGCGACCGACCGGTGTGCAGGCGCCCGGCCAGCGGCCCGATTCGCTCCCGCAGCGCCGACTCGAGGTTCATGTGGACGTCTTCGAGCGCAGGGTCCCACTCGATCGTTCCGGCATCCACCTCGCCGCGCAGGCCTTCCAAACCGGCCACGAGCGCAGCCACTTCTTCGTTCCCGAGGAGACCAGCGCGCCCCAATCCGTGGACGTGAGCGATCGAACCGGCAATGTCGTCTGCCGCAAGCGCGCGGTCGAGATCGATCGAGCGGGTGAAGTCGGCCACCCGTTCGTCAGTCGTACTCTCGAATCGACCACCCCACAGCCGCATGGATCCTCCTCCGTCGCGCCACTGAAGCCATGGTACCGGGTCCGAGAGGATGCGGGCGCCCGGTCCCGCGCCCGGTCCCGCGTCCGGGCCGCGCCCGGTCCCGCGTCCGGGCCAAACCCGACCCCGCGTCCGGGCCAAACCCGGTCCCGCTCCCGATCCTAGACGGAAAGAGGCAGCGGCTCCGGACCCGTGGTCACCGACACCGTCAGAACCTTGGGCAC
>JAYVMQ010000312.1:0-6754 GCA_043758855.1 Chloroflexota bacterium | reverse complement strand
CCTCAAGGCCGGTTCTGTAGGAGCGAATAGTGTTGGGCGAAGAGCCGCGCGCCACAAGCGCGTGCAGGAACCTCTCGGCGGCATCGTCGCCTGTCGGCACGTGATCCGCCGCGGGCCGGTCAGTCATCCGGCGCGGCGGCCGGCTCCAAGCTCTCGGGCACGTCCTTGGCGGGCTTGCCAGCTCGGGATCGGGCAGGTTTCCGCCCGCCGCTTCGAGCGCCCGTGCCCGATGCGGCGCGGCCGGTCCGGCCCGCTCGATCCGATGAAGGCCGCACCAAGGCCGCGGGATTGGCATCGCCGCCCGGCAGCTTCTTGCCTACCAGATCGTCGATGCCCGTAACCTCGACGGACGCGCCGCACACAAGGCAGAGAGCGCTGTCACCGGCGCGCCCAATCGGGCCGCCATCGACATCGTGGACCGCCCCGACCGGCTCGTGCGACGTGGTGAATCGGCAGGTCGGGTACTTCGAACAACCCCAGAAGACAGACCCGGTGCGCCGCGCGCGACGTGCCGCGAGGTGGCCCTTACCGCATGTCGGGCAGGCGGCCTCAAACGGCAGCGGAGGTGCTGGCGGCGGCCCTTCCTTCTTGATGTAATCGCAGTCTGGGTAGCGGGCACAACCCATGAAGGGCCCGAAACGACCGCGGCGTTGAACGAGCACGCCTCCCTGGGCCTCGCCGCACTTTGGGCAGGCCTCGGGCGCAGCCGGCTCGCCGGATCCATCGGCCACGCCATCCCCGGCCGCCTTACCGCCGTCTCCAACGCCCGGCAGCTCTCGCGTCTCCTTGTGCTCGGGATACATCGAGCAGGCCAGGAACTCGCCATAACGGCCGAGCCTTATGACCATCGGGTGTCCTTCCGAGCACACCTCGTCCGACGGGCGGGTGGTGAAGTCGGCCCGCTTCAGTTCTTTGGTTTTCTCGTCGATCCGCGCACGAAATGGGGTGTAGAACTCGCGAACGAAAGGCACCCAAGCCCGCTTACCGCTGGCTACTTCGTCAAGCTCGTCTTCCATCCGGGCCGTGAATTCAAGGTCGACGAACTCCCCGAAATGGCCCACAAGAAGGTCCGTTACGACCTCCCCTACCGACTCCGGGTACAACCGCCGCTCCACGACCTTTACGTAACCGCGATCGGTGATGGTTGAGATCGTGGCAGCGTAAGTGGACGGGCGGCCAATCCCGTGCTCTTCGAGAGCCTTGATAAGGCTCGCCTCGGTGAAGCGAGGAGGAGCCTCGGTGAAGTGCTGTAGCGGGTCGACCTTCTCAACCGCCGTCGTATCGCCCTTCGTGAGCCGCGGGAGACGGCACTCCGCCTCCTCCTCCAAGTCATCGTTACCTTCGGTGTAGACCCGGGAGAAGCCGTCGAAGGTCGTGCGAGTGGCGGTGGCCCGCAGCCCGTAAACGACCCCCGGTCGTTCGCCGTCCGCGGCCAACTCGACGCTTGTGGTCTCCTGCTCCTTTGTCGCCATCTGGCTGGCGATCGCCCGCTGCCAGATCAGCCGGTACAGCCGGGCTTCATCGCTGCCGAGGCGCTTGGACAGAGTCTCGGGGTCGCGCGCGAACGAGGTCGGCCGTATGGCCTCGTGGGCCTCCTGAGCGTTGCGCGTCTTCGTCTTAAAAGCGCGACCCTTCGGCGTCTTGTACTCCGGACCGAAGCGCGCCTCGATGACGCGCGCCGCTTCGGCCATGGCATCCACGGATATCGCCACGGAGTCGGTTCGCATGTACGTAATCAGGCCGACCGGGCCCTCGTCCATCTCGACGCCTTCGTAGAGGCGCTGGGCCGCGCTCATGGTTCTCTTAGGCGAGAAGCCGAGCTTCCGGCTTGCCTCCTGCTGCAGGCTGGAGGTCGTGAATGGTGGCGCCGGCGTCCGATTCGTCTTCTTGAGCGAAACGTCGGTGACCACGGGATGGCTGGCCCGAATGGCAGCTGCGTGCTTCTCGGCCGTCTCGCCGTCGCCGACCTCAGGCTTCTGGCCCTCGATTCGGACGAGATCGGCCTCGAACGTATCGCCGTTGGGGGCGACCAGGACGGCCTTGAGCGTCCAGTATTCGCGAGCGTTAAAGGCACGGATCTCACGTTCCCGGTCCACGACGAGGCGGACCGCGACCGACTGTACCCGTCCGGCGGAAAGCCCAGCCCGGACCTTGCGCCACAGCAGGGGGCTCAGGGTGTAGCCGACCAGCCGGTCCACGACCCGCCGAGCCTGCTGGGCATCAACCAGGTTGCGATCTATCGAGCGGGGTTCGGCAAAGGCCTTCTTGATCGCCGCCTCAGTGATCTCCGAGAAGGTCACGCGCCGCGTCCGGTCTGGGGCTAGCTGCGCAGCCTCCGCCACGTGCCAGGCGATTGCCTCCCCCTCGCGGTCAAGGTCAGTCGCGAGCCAGATGAGATCCGCCTTGGCCGCCGCCTTCTGGATCGCCGATAGCTGCTTCTTGCGATCCGCAACGACCTCGTACACGGGGGCAAAATCGTGGTCGACGTCTACGCCAAGCTGGTTCTTGCCGGGATTCTCGGGCAAGTCACGAATGTGGCCGTATGAGGCGAGCACGGTGTAACCCGGGCCTAGATAGCGTTCTATCGTCTTCGCCTTGGCGGGCGACTCGACGATCACAAGGTTGCCACTCATCGGCGGGAGTCTAGCATCAGAGGCTCTACCGCCCGTTCACCGCTCTATCTCGGCCTCGCGTGGAGCGCCCTGCGGCGTACGTCGCGCGTGAGAATCGCTGAATGCAAGGGGCCTCAGGCACACGAATGCGGAGCAGCGGCTGTCTCGGGTTCTAGCCGGGGCCCAGAAGCCGGAATCACAGCCGAACCGCCATCGCCTCGACTGGCGGGTCCGTTTTACGTATCGACGGCCAGCCAGGTCAGCCGGAGAAGTCGATGCTGACTCTGACAACGCCGTTCGATACCCATACCCCGACACCGGCCTGACGGAGGAACGGCGCCATGATGTTGTAGTAGTGCTCGCACCGACACCAGTATTCGTTCTGATAGAAGATCTCGATGGCGATCATCCCGCCTTTGCCAGCCGAGGTTGGCGAGGCGATGTTCTCGGCCCATGATGCGCTGCAGTAGCCGCCCCAGTTGCACAGCCTCCAGGGCGCATCGTGGTAACCCTCGTGGATGAGGATCCTGCGGTCGGCCATGTACTTGGCGTAGGGCCTGGAGACTTTGTTGGAGATGCCGGCGCTAAGGGTGAGCCGGCCTTGGGCGGGCAGCGTGTGATGCGTCACGCTGCTGCAGGCTCCGGCTGGCGTCACCCAGCCGCCCGTTCGAGTGCAGTTCATGAGATTGAAGTAGTAGACCTCGGACGAGTACCAGGGCGCGCTGGCCGAAGCCACTCCGCCGGACGCAATGCTCGTGGATCTCGGCTTGGCTACCGTAAAAGTGGCCGAGGCAGCGGCCGAGATGTGCAACCCACCGACCGCTCTGGCGGCGGTGCTGACTCTGGCCACGACCGTCGATCCGACCTTGAACGAGTAACGCGGCGTCAAGACGAGCACGGTGTCGCCTTCGGCCCAGTAGGTGCTGCCGGCCACGGCTCGCCCACCGACGGTCACGCTGAAAGCGGCCGCCGTCGCCTTTTCGTCCATCGGAACAGTGAACCGGACCGAGACTGGCTGATTGGTGTCGTACGAAGTGGCCCCGTCTGCAGGCCGGAATTTGACCACCGACGGCGCCTCCATCGTTGCGATCGCCAGAGGCGCAACCGTCTGGAGCGGCGATCCGGAAGTATCGACTCCGCCGCCGGCCATAGCGACCGCGTAGGCGGTCTTCGACGCCAATCCATTCGTGGGCGTCATGGTGAAGACCTGGGAGGCAAGATCAGTCGGATCGTCGCCAACAATCGTCACCGGCACCGGCGGGCTGAGCCCGAACCCGACCAGCACGGTGGCCAGCTTGACCGGACGGGTGAACGTCAACTGGAACGCTGTGCCCGGCGAGGCGAGGGTGTCGATCATCTGCGTCGCCGTGATCGTGCCCGCCGTCTGCAGGCCGGAATCGAAGGTGGCATGGATGGGCGTCGAGATGCTCAGGCCCTGCTGATCCGACGCGGCGCCAGAGACATCGACCTGGTACTGGGTTTGGGGCGTCCAATGGCGATTCGGCGCCAGGGAGAGGATCTGAGCGGTGGCATCCCAATTAAAGACGAGGTCAACTTTGGGGGCGATGGAGAGGGCCGCCTCAACCGAGCTCTCGTTCATGGGCTTCGTGAACTGGACCCGGAAGGGGGCGTCGAGGGCGAGATTGCTCTCGGCGCGCAGTGCTTCAGCCTGCGGCGCAAGAGGCGCGAACGTTGGAGCGCCCGTCCCGGCTACCGGCTCAGCCGGCAGACCAGCCAGCAATCCCGCAACCAGAACACCAACTGACCCCACCATCAGGAACAGTCTCGCGGAACCGGACCGACGAACTGCCGCCGTCAAAAACATAGAGATCAGGATAGGGAGGGCCAAAGCAACGGCCGCTATCTTCCGCAAACAGCTTCTCCTGTGGCGGCGGGATCCAGCTCCCGATGGATGACTTGCCGGGAGGGTAACACCGGCCCGGAACGTACGGCAAATCCTCGCAGGCGGAGGCGGCGCATTCGGCGGCCGTCCTTGCCACCATCTGAGCGTGGCTCCCGGCCGATTGTTGAGGCCCTGACATCACAACTTATTCCCGCCGTTTCTGCCTGGTTGACTGTGGGTTCGACCACGCGGCGAGAGCCCCTGTCGGCACGTAGCGACCGCCAGCGCTGGCCGCCAGGCCGCGCAATTCGAGCAGCGTCAGGGCGCTCAGAATGGCCGCCGCACCCAGCGAAGTCCGACGAGAGAGATCGTCAGCAGACGCCGGCCCTTCGACCAGCATCTCGGCAAGGGCCCGCTCTACGGGCGCCAGAGAGGCCAGAACTGCCGCTCTTCCCGCACCGACTGTCGCCGATCCCGGCTGGCCCAGCCGTGCGTCGCTTGTCCCTCGAGTCACCGCCTCCGCCCCTCGACTCGCCGCTTCTCCGTCAAGTTCGAGGTCCTCGAGAAGCTCGGGGATGCCGCTCACCACGCGAGCTTGGCCCGGGAAACTCCGCAGGAAGGCGTGGCAGCCGGCACTCGTTGGAGCATCGAACGACCCCGGCACCAGGAAGCACTCCCGACCCTGTTCCAGGGCCCAGCCGGCGGTAATGAGGGCGCCGCTGCGACGGCCGGCTTCGACCACGACCGTCGCGTCCGATAGCCCACTCACAAGACGATTGCGACGCGGGAAGGCGCCTCGACTCGGGCTCGTGTCCGGCAGCAACTCCGAAACGACGGCGCCTCCAGCAGCGGCGATCGCGTCGGCGAGACGCTCGTGAGCGCGCGGGAAAAGGCGAGCATGCCCGCCCCCGAGAACCGCGACCGTGGACAGGCCCTCGGCAACGACCGCGGCGTGGGCAGCGCCGTCAATCCCGACGGCCAGCCCCGACACCACTACGGCCCCTGCTCTTGCCACGGCCGAGCCGATCCAGCCCGCGATCAGCCGGCCCTTGTCCGTCGGCCGGCGCGTGCCGACGATGGCGATGGCATGGTCGGCGGACAAGGCCTCGACACAGCCACGCAAGTACAGAATCGGCGGCGGCAGATCGACAAGACGAAGCCGATTCGGATAAGTTGGGTCCTCCAGCGTCACCACCGTCAAGCCCAGAGAGCGGACGCGCTGCACGGCTCGACCGCCTTCCGCAATTCCATCGCAGATGCGAGAGGCCAGGTCCGAACCGATATTAGGTTGCCGGGCTGCAGTGGTCGACCGGACCTGTCCATCAGCGCGCGCCGCCGCGGAGGTCTGATCCGCCAGAGCCTCTCTTAGCAGATTTGTCCCGATCGCCGACGATGCCGCCTCCAGCACTTCTCTGGCCGACCCGAAGGCCGTCAAGAGCGCGCCGAAGGTGATTGGCCCCACCCCCGGAACAGCCAGCAGGGTGACCCAAGCGTCGCACTCGGCTTCGCGCCGGGCATCCATTTCGGCGTGGGCATCGGGTCCGCCCTTGGGCTCCGCCACGGCCGACGTCAGTGGCGACGGCTCCGCCACGGCGGACGTCAGTGGCGACGGCTCCGCCTCAGCGACTCGCCGCGGCGAGACTGGACCAAGCGCCTGCACACCCAACATGACTCAGCCCACTCCCTCAAATCCAACGAGGCGAGCGGAAGGTGCTCTGAAGCGGGCGGCCTCGTCCAGGTGAGTGGACTCGACTCGATCGGAACCGGCGAGATCTGCTGCCGTCCTCGCGACTCGCAGGAGCCGCTCAATTCCACGGGCACTCCAACCCTCTAGTTCTGCCAGTTGGACGGCGTGGATTTGTTGAGCCGATCCGAGCGCGCAGGCAGCCCGCAGAGCCCGGCCGCTGAGCCGAGAGTTAGGCATTCCGCTTCGTTTGATCTGTCGAAGCCTCGCCTCCGCAATCCGGCCGGCCACGATGCTGGACGCCTCGGGCGCGGCCGATCTGACGTACTCGTCCGGTTCCACACGTGGCATGTGAACCCACATGTCCATCCGGTCCCGAAGCGGCCCAGAAATCCGACCGGCATAGCGCTCGACTACGCCAGGCTGGCAGCGGCACCGCCCGTCACCGCTGGCGGCATAGCCGCACGGGCACGGGTTCATCGCGGCGATCAACTGGAAGCGCGACGGAAAGACGGCTGCTCGCCCCACCCGGGATATTGCCACCTGGCCATCCTCGAGTGGCTGCCGCAGCGATTCCAGCGTTGCCCGGTCGAACTGGGGAAGCTCGTCCAAAAA
>JAYVMQ010000311.1:0-9686 GCA_043758855.1 Chloroflexota bacterium | reverse complement strand
CCCCGCCCGCGCCCCGCCCCCGCCCCGCCCCGCTCTGCGCCGGCGGCCGCGCCACGAACCCCACACCCCCGGCCGGTGGCGGGCCCGTAGGTCGTTAGTACCAATGGAGTGGGACTCGGGCGATGCTACGCTGCCTTGCCGTGCGTATCCCCATCGCTCTGTTTGCGCTCGCTTTGGCCGTCCGTGCGGTCGTATTCGGGCTGCATCCGGACGCCGCCTACCCGGACTCGTACTACTACGTGGACGTGGCCCGCGCCCTTCACGCCGGGCAGGGCTTCAACATCGACTTCATCTGGTCGTTTGTCGACGTTGGCGGCCGCATCCCGGCCCACCCGATCCTGCCCATCCCGAGTAACGCCCACTGGATGCCATTGGCGGCCATCATTCAGTTGCCGACCATGTGGCTCCTGGGCCCCACACCGCTGGCCTCGGTGATCCCCTTCGCCATCATCGGCTCCCTCGCTGCGCCCATGACTTGGCTCCTCGCCCGAGAAATCGGCTGCTCGCGGCGCGTCGCCCTGCTGGCCGGCATCGCCGTTGCCCTGCCGGCGGCCGCGACCATTTTCATGGCCCAGCCGGACAACCTGGCGCTGTATCAGCCGCTCGGCACGGCCGTCCTATGGCTGACCGTGCGCGGCCTCAAAGGTCGGCGCGGCGCCTTCGTCCTCGCCGGCCTCGTCGTCGGTCTGGCCACCCTCGCTCGAAATGATGGCGTTTTCCTCGGCGCGGTCGTCGGCCTCGCCTTCGTGTGGGATCGATGGCGCGCGTGGCGAGCTTCGCGAGACGGGCGGTCGAATGGCACCCGCCTGCCGGCCATCCCGTGGCGCCACGCCTTGGCCTGCTTCGGGCTCTTCCTGATCGTCATGGCGCCCTGGTATGCGCGCCAGCTGGCCGTCTTCGGTAGCCTCTCGCCATCCTCGACTTCGGGCCGGATCCTGCTGATCCAAACCTACGAGCAGATGAACAGCGTCGGCGGCGACACCTCGCTGGCCGGTTTCCTCAGTCAGGGCGTCGGGCCGTTGCTGCAGAGCCGCGTGCTCGGCTTGGTTTCGGCCCTGCAGATCTACTTCGTCATCGCCATCCCGATCGTGCTTGCGCCATTCGTCCTTATGGGCGCCTGGGCGCGACGACATTCGCTCGAATTCGGGCCGTTCTTCTTATACGCAGGCCTGCTGTTCGCCGCGTCGGGCCTGCTGTTCGCCGTCCACGTGCCGTACGGAACGTTCCTGCATTCGGCCGTGGCGATGGTGCCGTTCACTTTCATCCTGGCGTTCGAGGGCGCGGTCCTGGCTTCGCGCTGGGCCGCCCAGCACCGGCGGGCCTGGACCGAGGAGGGCGCCGCGCGCCTCTTCCTCGTCGTCGCAGCGGCCTCTATCGTGCTCAATGCTGCGGCCTTCACGGCCGCCGCGATTCCGTCGTGGAACGCCGATCGCGACGCTCGAGTTGCCACCTCCCAGGCCCTCGACGAGGCCGGCGCGCCGGCAACTGACCGGCTCCTAAGCGCCGACCCGGGTGGCTTCAAGTACTTCACCGGTCGGGGTGGCGTGGTCACGCCCAACGACCCGCTCGAGGTCATCCGTGAGGTCGCCGCCGACTACGACATCCGATGGCTGGTTCTGGAGCGGGCCCACATGGTGGAGCCGATGATCCCGGTGATCGAGTCGAAGGCCCGGCCGGGCTGGATTGGCGCCCCGATTTTCAGCCTTTCCTACAAGGGGCCCGCGACGGGTGACGCGGCCGCCGACAACGCGCCTGCCCTGGCCATCTATCCGGTCTGCACGCGCCCGGCTGACATGCGATGCGAAGCGACACCGTGAGCCGGCGAGAAGCGTGGCTCAGCGCCGGCGCCATCTTCGCGATCGCACTGGTTGTTCGGGCCGTGGCTGCGGCTGCAGTGAGCTTTCCGGTCCCGGAGAACACGGCCTACTACGCCGGAGTGGCCCGCAATCTCGTCGAAGGCCGGGGCCTGATCAGCGACAGTCTGTGGAGCTACGGAACGCAGCCGCTGACCGTGCCGCGGGCGGCGTTCGAGGTCTGGATGCCGCTGCCGTCGCTCCTGGCCGCCATCCCGATGGCAATCCTGGGCGCGGCCAACTGGTTCCGGGCGGCGCAAGTGGCCTCGGTCCTGGTGAGTTCCGCCATCCCGGTGCTGGCGTGGCGCTTTGGCGCCGACGTCGCCGCGGAGTTAAGGCTGCCCGTCGGCCGGACCCGGACGCTGGCCGTTGGATCGGGCCTGGTGGCGGCGGGTCTGGGACCGCTCGTCCTTTACGGCGCCCTGCCCGATTCCACAGCGATATTCGCGGCCTTCTCTCTGGCGGCGTGCCTGTTGATGACGCGGATTGTGGCGCGCGAGGCGGCGCGCGAGGCGCGCGACGGGGCGGCGCACGATGCGCACGACGCGCACGACGGGGACGCGGCCTCGACACCCGTCCGCCCGTGGCTCGACCGAGCCAGGCTGGACGGCACATGGCTGGACCGCCGCCTCATCGGCCTCGGTCTGCTCCTCGGCCTGGCCGTCCTGACTCGCAGCGAGGCCATCTGGCTGGGGCTGACCTGGGCCGCGATGGCCTGGCTGTGGACTCCAGGCAGCCGACGCCGCCGGCTCGTCCTGATCGCGACACCCGCCATCGTTGCCGGGCTCGTCTTCGCCCCGTGGGTGGCGCGCAATGCCTTCGTCTTCGGAACCCCGCTGCCGGGTCAGACCATCTCCAACGCCCTCTTCGCCCACAGCTACGACGTCTTCGCCTATCAGAACCCACCCAGCCTGGCCGGCTATCTGGCCCAGGGTCCGGTCGCCCTCTTGGGCCAGCACCTCGGCGGCATCACCAACAACCTGCTCAACGTGCTGGCCATTCCGGCATTCCCGGTGAGCGTTCTTGGGCTGCTGGCTTTGCCGTGGACCGGGCGCCTCCGCGCGCTCCGCCCCCTCGTCCTTACGGCGGCGCTCACGTTCGCCACCACCAGCCTGATCTTCCCGGTGGCGACAACCTCCGGGACCTTTCTGCACGCGGCCGGGGCGATCTTCGTCCTGCTTGCGATCAGCTGTCTCATGTCCTTAGATACGCTCGTTGTTGGCGTCGGAAGGGTGCGCCACTGGACGCGGCCGGTGGCCTGGATCGGGCCGGGCCTGGCCATCGCGGCCATCTTGCCGCTGTGCGGTGTCACGGTCATCGACATGGCCCGGCAGTCGGACCACGTCCGGGCCCTCTATGAGGCCCTGCCCGCGGCGATGGCCCGGGCCGGGGTTCCGCTCGCGACCGCCGGCCCCGTCATAACCGATAACCCGATCTGGCTGGCCGAGGCGGCGCGAGTCCCCACCCTAGCCCTGCCACAGGAGTCGCCGGACGCCGTCCTGGCGCTTGCCCACCGCTTCGGCGTCAAGATTCTCGTTGTCAGAGAAGGCGGCGGCAAGTGGCCGGCGATTCTTGTCGACGGCGGGACGGCCGCACTATGCTTCCAGGAGGTCCCCCTGGCCGACAGCGCCGGCAGAAAGACGGAGGAAGGATCACCCTTGGCCGAATTCCACGTCTTCCGGATTGTCTGTCCATGAGAGACGGCCCCTATACTCCCAACGGTATGGACGCTGCCAGGGGCGCCACGGAATCGCGCGATTCGCGCTTCGACGAACTTTATGCCGAAGCGAAGTCCACGCTGGGCTACGGAGCCAACAACCTGCGCTCAGTCAGCGAGCGATACCGCGAGGCCTACCACGACACGCTGGGTCGCTGGCATGACCTCCGCGATCAGGGCGCGGCAGCCGACCGCGCCCCTGTCCGCCCCAGGGTCGTGGCCGATCCGGCAGCGGCCGCGGAGGCAGGCGCCGAAGATGCCCGCCAGAAGGCTCTCAGGGCGGAAGTCGAACGCCTGACGTCGGATTTGGGTCGCCATCAGCAGGAGCTTTCCAAGCTCGAGCTGTCGGTTCGGAGCATGGAGAACGCCTGGCTCTTCCTGGAGCGTGGCGACGCCAGCCTGTTGGCCGAGGTCGCCGATGCCGGCCTGGCCACCGATCTGCAAATGCGCATCGTCCAGGCCCAAGAGGCCGAGCGCTCGCGCCTGGCCCAGGAGGTCCATGACGGCCCGGCCCAGGCCCTGTCCAACGCCATCTTCCAGGTTGAGTACATCGAGCGGGTCCTCAACGAAGACGTGCGTACGGCCGCCAGCGAGTTGCGATTCCTGCGCCAGCTACTCCGGCGCGAGCTGGGCGAGGTCCGCACCTTCATCAGCCAACTCCGACCGCCCCTGCTCGACGAGCTGGGCTTGGAAGGCTCGATAGCGGACGCCGTTGAGAGCATGGCTGCTCTTACCGGGGCCACGGTGGAGACGGAGATGAGCGCTCCCGGCGACCGACTCAACCCCTCACAGCAGACCGCGGTGCTGCGCGTCGTGCAGGAGGCGCTCCAAAATGTTCGCAAACATGCGGGCGCAAGTCGTACTGTCGTGTCAACACGGCTTGAGCCATCGAAATGGATCCTTGAAGTCTCCGACAACGGCCGTGGTTTCGATGTCAGTGCGGTTGCGGCTCGAGGTCGGCGCAACTTCGGCCTCCAGTTCATGAGGGAGAGAGCCGAACTAATAGGTGCCCAATTCGAGGTTAGGTCCCGACCGGGCGGCGGAACAGTCGTCGGCCTGTCCATTCCAGTGGCAGAGGAGAGCGTATGAGTGCGATCGACTACGGCGCGCCGGAGAAGCTCCGGCCGGGTGAACGGGCGGACAAGACCACGATTCTCCTGGTCGACGATCACGCCCTCTTCCGGGTCGGGATGCGCAACATCCTGGAGAAAGAGCCCGGTATGGAGATCGTCGGCGAAGCCGAAGACACCCGGGGTGCTTTCGATCTCGCGGTCCAGCTCTCGCCCGATATCATCCTGATGGACCTCTCTCTGCCGCCTCCCGGTGGCATAGAGACGACACAGCGAATTAAGCGCGAGCTACCGTCGGCGGGGATCATCGTTCTGGCCGTCAGCGAGGACGAGGACGCTCTCTTCGACGCCATCAAGGCAGGCGCGGCCGCCTTCATCCTCAAGGACGTGTCCCCAAACGATCTAGTTGTGATCATCCGCCGCGTCGCAGCGGGCGAGTACTTGATCAACGACAAGGTCTTTGCCAAGCCGGCCGTCGCCAGCCGCGTCCTCAAGGAGTTCCGCGAGCTTGCCATCTACGGCCAGGAAGCCGCGCCGATCTTCGCGCCCCTATCGCCGCGCGAGGTAGAAATCCTGGACAACATCGCCCAGGGAATGACCAACAAGCAGGTCGCCTACGCCCTCTCGATCAGCGAACAGACCGTCAAGAACCATATGTCCAGCATCCTCCGCAAGTTGAGCGTCAACGACCGCACTCAGGCCGTCGTCTACGCCATGCGCCAGGGCTGGATCCGTATGCCCGAGGACTGATCCACCCGTGGCCCTAGACGCACTACCGCTTTCGATGCTCGAAATTGCAGAACGGGCCCGGCGCGAAGTCGATCTCCTGACCAGGGAGATGGGCGAGATCGAGGGGCTTGTCCAGCAGGCTCGAAACGAGGCGGTCCACCACGAGACGAAGCGCTCACAGACGCTGGACAAACTCAAGACCGCGTCCGGTTACGACACCGAGGGCGCGGAGGGGCAGCAGACCGCCCAACTGATGGCCCTGACCCGGCGCTCCGCCCTCATGGAGTCACAGGTAGACGTCCTGGAGGGCAAGCTCAAGGTCCTGACGCGGTTTAGGGAGAGCCTGAGCCGATACAGCGCCGAGTTGGACCGAGCCTCCATGGGCGGCGCCGTTCCCAATAGCACAGCGGACAAGCTCGACGCGACCACGCCGCTCCCACCGGCCGTTTCGCGGCTTGTGCTGGCGGCCCAGGAGGACCTGCGGCGTGAGATCGCCCGGGCCATGCATGACGGCCCAGCCCAGAGTCTGACTAACATCGTCCTGCAGGCTCAGATCGTAGAACGACTCCTCGACCTGGACCCCTCCCAAGCAAAGGCTGAGATCGGGCAGCTCGTAGGCATGGTCCAGCACACCCTGGAGGCAACGAAGGCGTTCATCTTCGATGTGCGGCCGATGGTTCTCGACGACCTGGGTCTGGTACCAACCCTGCGGCGCCTGGCCCGAGACCGGGGTCGGCGCTCCCAGACCCCCATTGAATTCGAGTCCTACGGCACGGATCGGCGCCTGCCGATGGATATGGAGAGCGCCCTCTTCCGCATCATCGACGAAACAGTTACGGGTTTCATCAGCTGCCACCCGGATCGAATCTCGATCCGGGTGGAGTGGGCCGCAGGCAAAACCGAGGCCCGCATTTCGGCCCGACGCGAGATCGCCGTGGTGGCGCCGGAGGAGCCGGCAGTCGAAGAGTCGTTGCCGTCGGATAAGCGCGGCAAAGGTCAGGACCAGGAGATCCTACCGGCGCTCAAACTGATGATCGACGAAACGCGAGCCGCCAAAGTTGTTCGCGCCGCCCGGGCCAATCAGCCAATGGCTCTGCCGCCGAACACGTGGCGCGAGGTCCGGCAGCGGGCCGACACGATCGGGGCTGTGGCGGAGCTTGTCGACCAGGGCCGGGAAGTCGTCCTGGTCCTGCTCTCGAGTTGACCGCCCGCTGCCAGGCCGCTCGATTGAGAGGCCGAACAGGTCGCGTCTGTGGCAGGTATGAGAGCCCGCCTGTGGCCTGGACCAGGAGTGGGGCGGGCTGCGTGCAAGGCGGCCCCGTTGGCCACACGGAGGCCGGACAGGGCTTGGTCGAGTACGGCTTGATCCTTACGATCATGGCGGTGGCGTGCGTGGTTTCGCTCGTCTTTTTTGGCGATCAGCTCTCGTCCTTGTTCAGCCTGATCGCCTCCGCGGTTTGACAGGACCGCGCCGACAGCATCGCGACCCAATCAGGGCCAACAGCCGTTCCAAAACGGTGCCTGGATGCGCCGGTGCTGCGCTCAAACGCTGCGAATTAGCTTCAGGAGGCAATGCCCGGCCGGTCCCATTACGATCGGCCTAGTGGCGTTCCCAGGCAGTGGCACCCAGAATAGGTCGATCCTCCCATCGGAGGGCGTCATTATTAGGAGACCATCGATGCTTATTCGCTCCGAAAAGGGCCAGGGCCTTGCAGAGTACGCCCTGATCCTCGCACTCATCGCCATCGTCGCTGTTCTGGCACTGACGTTCCTGGGTGGCACCATTTCTACCATCCTCAGCACCATCGGCCATTCGCTCTAATCACCCAAAACTGCGACAACAAAAAGGACCGCGCGTCAGGCGCGGTCCTTTTTTTGTTGCCCTCCGCAGGCCGGTGATTGCAGCTTCTTAGTGCGGGATTGCGAATAATCCTTCCTAGACGCAATAGCCCATTGGTATAGTCGTAGTAAGGTCTGCCGCAAGGCTACTGTGGTGCCCCTGGTCACATGCCCTCTGGAGTGTCGTCGTGAAGCGATCCAATAGGTTGCTGGTTCTGTTCGGGCTTCTCTTCGCCATAGTCGGCGGTGGGCTTGCCTTCGTCGTGGCAAGTGGAGGCGGCAGCACCTCCGGGCCAGCCCCTGCGGCGGTTGCCACGCCCGAACCCATGACCACGGTCGTTATCGCCAAGCAGGAAATTAACCTCGGGGATCGAATTACCGCGGATATGATCGAAAGTAAGCCTGTGTCGATCTCCGAGAGCGCCAAGCTTGGCAACGATACATTTACGACAGTGGGCGAGGTAGTTGGCAAGGTCGCCGGCGGGAGGATCACCGTGGGCGAGCCGCTCGTTGGCAGCCGCGACTTCCTGAACGCCGGGTCAATGACTGACGGCAAGGACATCTCCGGAGCCATTGCCAGCGGGTATTTGGGCGTGGCAATAGAACTCGACCAGATCAACGGCGTTGGTACGCTCATCGTCCCCGGCGATCGGGTCAACATCGTCTTGTCCCTGTACGTGCCCCAGGTGGCACTCACGAACACCAGCGACCCAAAGAGGCCCATCACCCTGGGGGGCCCCAAGGACGTCACGACCAAGATGATTATTCAGAATCGTAAGGTCATCGCGACCCTGCTCCCGACGCCCGTCGCAGCCGCGCCGTTGCCCAACGCGACGGGCCAGCCGATCGCGGTTGCCACCACGCCGGTCGTCCACAACGACGGCCGGCACATGGTCGCCATCATCGAGGTCAAACCCGACGAGGCGGAGGTCATCCGCTACGCCCAGCGCGCAGCGAGTCCCGACGCGCAGGGCTACATTGACCTCTCGGTCGCCCTAAGGTCGGACAAGGACAACTCCCTCCCGATTGCCGTCACACCAGGCATCACCTTCAAGATGCTAGTCGACAAGTACGGTGTTCTCCCGCCTGATCCGCGAGCCATCATCCCTGCCGACATCGCGGCCAGGCTTCAGTGGTAGCTCGCTCCACCGAACCTTGGCGGAGCCACCGGAACTTAGGAAGCGATTAGGGTCCATGGCTGATCGGATTCGAGTCCTCATCGTCGACGACATCTCGGAGACAAGAGACCACCTCGCCAAGCTGCTCGGCTTTGAGCCGGACATCGAGGTAGTTGGAGCCGCGTCGTCGGGAGCTGAGGCGATCGACATGGCCGCGAGAATCCTCCCCAATGTCGTCCTGATGGACATCAACATGCCCGACATGGACGGCATCACGACCACCGAGCGGCTATCGGCGCAGGTGCCGGCCGCGGCCGTGGTCATGATGTCGGTCCAAGGCGAGGCGGACTACCTGCGCCGGTCGATGCTGGCAGGCGCGCGCGAGTTTCTTGTCAAGCCATTCAGCAGCGACGAGTTGACCGCGTCGATCCGCCAGGTCAACGCGCGCGAGCGCGAGAAGGCCGAGCGAATTGCCGCCACGCCGGCGGTGCGTGCCCTGGATCCAACTGTGGAGGGCCAGGTCGTGGCCGTCTTCAGCCCGAAGGGCGGCGTCGGACGTACAACTATTGCCGTCAATCTGGCCGTGGCCGCATCGTCCGAGTTGGGCAAGAAGGTGACGCTCGTCGACGCGTCTTTCCAGTTCGGGGATGTGGCAGTCTTGCTCAACCTGAACCCCAAGGACAAGTCCATGGCGGAGCTCGTTCCCCAGCTCGAGCCCGGCAGCGACTCCGAATCGGTCGAGGCCTTTACAATTGCCCACTCGTCGGGCATTCACGTTCTCCTCGCACCACCCTCGCCGGAGATGGCCGAACTAATCACCCCGGCCAGCGTCAAGCACGTGATCGAGATCCTTCGTCAGCGCAGCGAACTGGTCGTCGTCGATTGCGCAGCATGGTTCAACGACACGCTCCTCGGTATCCTCGACCTCGCGGACGTTGTCCTTACCGTACTAACGCTGGAGATCACGAGCATCAAGAACACGCGGCTCTTCCTCGAGGTGGCCGAGCAGCTCGGCTACTCCCACAAGATCCGACTGGTCTTGAACCGCGCCGATACGACCCTCGGCATCAGGGTCGCCGACGTCGAGCACTCGATTGGCCGTAAGGTCGACCACACCATAGTCAGCGACGGACGAGTCGTGGTGTATGCCCTGAATAGAGGGGTCCCGTTCGTCCTCAGTAATCGAGAGAGCCAGGTATCTCAGGACGTTCTCCGCCTGGCAACATCAATCGTCGGAAGTCGTGAAAGGCCCGAAGAGGTAGGACGCAAGTCGCCCCCCAAGGGCAAATCTCTCTTGGCGTGGAGATAGTTGCCTCAAGCGTTCGGCCAACCGAACGCACCAGGACCAAATAGGGGTATA
>JAYVMQ010000310.1:0-4033 GCA_043758855.1 Chloroflexota bacterium | reverse complement strand
AGCGAGCGCTCGCCGTGTCGATTGTCTCATTCCGTCGGCTGGTCGTGCCCGTAGACCGCGTCAGGCCGCGGGGTCAGAGCCTCACGATCGTGGCGCCGTCGCCACCCTCGCCACGTCCCCCCGACCTCCAGGAGCCAACCAACGGATGGCCCGAAACATGATCCCGCACGGCATCGCGGAGAGCGCCGGTGCCCATCCCATGAATGACCGTGGCCTGGCTCAGCCCGGCGAGGGAGGCGTCGTCGAGGTAGCGGTCCAGCACCTCCAGGGCCTCGGCGACCGTGGCGCCCCGAAGATCGAGTGAGGTGGCCACGGTGCGGGCCCGGTCGAGCTGAAGGCGCGAGGCTGAGGCGCTGATCGTGGGCTCAAGTGGCTTCGAGCGGTCCCTACCGCCACGCCCGGTCTCCGGCCGGGACGCTCCGGACTCGGAGCCGACGGCCAGCTCCAAGTCCTCCACGGCGACCGTGATGCGCAACCCGCCCGCCTCCAGGGTGGCTCGCTTGCCGCCCTTCTCGAGTGCAGCGACGCGACCTTCCACGCCGCCGGTTTTAGTCCGGGCTCGCATTCCGATCCGCCAAGCCACGGGACCGGCCGCGACCGGACGGGCCCGCTCAGGTTCCGTATCCGGGAACCGCTCCAGCTGCGCGGTGGTGTGAGCCAGATCCTCGTCCAGGCCGCTCTGAGTAAGAGTCTCTCGCTCGAGCTTGCGGCGGATGATTTTGACCTCCGCCCGAATGTCGTTGACCATACTTTCCGCCTCACCGCGGGCCGTCTTGATCGCTTCATCTCGCTCGTGGCGCGCTCGCCGCTGCTGTTCCTCGGCTTCGGCCAGAGCCGCCGTGGCCCGCTCCTCCGCAAGTCTCACGCGAAGCAGAGCCTCGGCCGTCTCGGACTGCGTGACCTTGATCGATGCCAGCGTCTCCTCGAAGGCCTGGTTCTCCTCGGTTAGTCGGGAGCGTGCCTCGGCCACCAGGTATGCGGGGAGCCCCAGTCGCTCGGCAATAGCGAAGGCCTGGCTCTGGCCCGGTAGTCCGATCGTGAGCTTGAACGTGGGCCTCAGCGTCTCCACGTCGAACTCCACCGAGGCGTTGCGGGCCTGGGGGGTTGTGTGGGCGTATAGCTTCAGCTCGGCATAATGGGTGGTCGCGGCGACCAGGGCACCCGATCGAATGAAGCAGTCCAGCAGCGCTTGGGCCAGGGCCGAGCCCTCGGTGGGATCGGTTCCGGCACCAAGCTCGTCGAGCAGGATCAGCCGGTTCGGCCCGGCGGCCTGAACGATCCGGACTATGGCGCGCATGTGGCCGCTGAAGGTGGAGAGAGACTGGGCCACGGACTGCTCATCCCCGATGTCGGCGTAGATGTCCGAAAGGACCGGCAGGCGTGTCCCGGCGTCGGCGGGTACATGAAGTCCGGCCTGGTGCATAAGACACAAGAGGCCCAGAGTCCGGAGGGCCACGGTCTTGCCGCCAGTGTTGGGCCCCGTGATGAGCAGCGCCGTGTACTCGCCGCCGATCCGGAGGTCCATGGGTACCACGTGTCCCGTCAGACCTGGATGGCGGGCGCCCAGCAGCACGACCACCGGGCGGTCGGCGATCTCGGCCGCAATGGCGTCCATCTCCTCCGCGAGCCGCGCCTTGGCGGACCAGAAGTCGAACCGAGCTAGCGCATCGAGCGTCTCGCGCAGCGGCCCGACCTGGCTTGCAACCAGAATCGACAACTCGTCGAGGATGCGCTCGATCTCGGCCCGCTCTGCCACCTGGGCCTGCCGCCAGGCGTTACCCAGCTCCACTGCCACGAGCGGCTCGACGAAGAGAGTCTGCCCGCTGCCCGACGCGTCATGAACGATGCCCTTGACTCGGCCCTTGGCGTCGGCGCGGATCGGGATCACGTAGCGACCGCTTCGCAGCGTGATTATGGGCTCCTGGAGGGAGTTGCCCAGTTCACCGGAGTGGATGAACTGGTCGAGCCGACTGCGAAGCCTCTCGTACGCCACTCTGACTGCTCGGCGCAGGCCGCCGAGCCGCGGCGACGCGGTATCGAGCAACTCTCCTGTTGGGTCGAAGCTGCGCTGCAGGACGTTCCGCAGGCTGGGCAGGCCATGTATCTGCCTGGACAGCTCGTGCAGAAGCGGTCTCCGGTCGCCGCCCAGGGCGTCCCCGAGCCTCGTCGCCGCCTCGAGCGTCTCAGCAATGTCGAGGAAATGGGCCGGATCGAGACGCCCGCCCCTGGCCGCTCGCTCGATCCACGGCCCGATGTCCTTGGCGCCGCCGATGCCGGCCCCGGAATGGCCGGACACAAATGCCCGTGCCTGGGAGGTCTCGTCCAGGCCGCGTCTGACAATGACCATGTCTGTCGAAGGGGTCAAGGCCTCGGCGAGGCGGCGACCGGGACCAAACCCGGTGGCGGCGGCCAGTCGCGCCCGAACGAGCGGGAATTCGAGAAGCGTCTGGGAGCGCTCGTCAAGGCCGTCCGCTTGCCCGACATCCGCGACTTCCCGATTGGTCACGAGGTGGCCTCTCGCCGGATCGTCGCGTTCCGACCACTCCCCGAAACGGCCGCGCTGCCCGCCACGAAGAACCGCCATGGCTCACTCAGCCAGGGTTCCGGCGCGTAGCCGATCCCGATGCGCGGCCCCGTGGCGACCGTGAGCGGCCCGTCGCCGGGTGGGGCCGCCTCGAGCCGCAGGTCCGAGTTGCCGTCACACATGTCGATGCCGTCATCGCTGCGGTTGATCGAGAATGCAGCGCACACGAGGCCCGGCCCCGAAGAAAGGCGCGAAGCCGGCAATTCTTCTATCTGCCGCCGCGTCCGGTCGGCGTCGGCCGTGGCACTGTGGTTGGGCCGAGATAGAGCCGATCGGATCCGGGCCAGGCGCATTTCGGCCTCGCCATCGACCGGCTCGACCGCGCGGACGAGCAACGCGGCGGGGCGGCCGGAGGCCTCGGTGACGATGTTCAAACAGTGGTACATACCGTAGACAAGGTACACGTAGGCGACTCCGGGCGGCCCGAACATGACGGCGTTGCGTTTGGTGCGGCCCAAGCGGGCGTGTGAGGCCATGTCGTCGTCGCCGACATACGCCTCCACCTCCACAATTCGGCCAACGCGTCGCCCCGGGCCACTACCACGGATCAGAAGCGCGCCGAGCACGAGTCGGGCGGCGTCCAGAGTTTCGGTAGCGAGGATGTCGCGCGCAAACGAGCGGTCGGTCATGTCAGGGCGCCGGGCCGTGGAGAGTCGGCCGTGCCACGCCCGGCCGTGCCGTTCAATCTCGCCCCGGCCTCAGGGGAACAGCGAGACGAGGTCAGCGGGTAGCAGGAAGGAAAAGAGATGCGTGAAGGGCGGGGCCGCCACGTCCCGGAACGCCCGGGCGATGTGGGATTGATTGGCGATTAGATCCTGGGCGTCACGCAAGGGCGTCACGTCGCCCGAGTGCGCCGGCGGCAGGATGTTCGAGTTCAAGATCACCACAGCCATGATCAACAGGAGCATGCCCTGTGCCAGGCCGAGGAGGCCCCCGATGGCATCGTCTACGATCGGGTGCCTGGCGTATATGTCGGTCCGCTTGTAGAAGCCCTGGATCACGATCGACGAGGCCACGGCGCCTACCAGGAAAATCATCGTGAAGGCGATAAGACGGCTGTATCCAAGATCGAATTGGTGCCAATTCTGGGCCAGGTAGTCCCCTACCGCATCGCGCAGGTTGGCGGCCAACAAGAACGCCAACACGATTGACATGATCCCCAGCAGCCGCCGGATCCCTCCCTGCATCACTCCCAGTACGAAGAGACCGAAGAACCCCAGAAGGATTCCAAAATCGACGAGTGGTGCGCCCTTCAGGAAAGCGACGATGTCCAAAGCCGTCCTCCGCTTGGAGCGGTGACATCCGACCGAAAGGTCGGCAAGCAGAGGTTAGGTTAGCAGTGGCGGAGGCCAATGAGCAACGCATCGTGTACACGAACCAGGCGGGGCCGCAGTCGGTCCACCACGCGGCGCGTCCCTGGCCAACCCCGGGCTCAGCTCCGAATGCGCG
>JAYVMQ010000309.1:0-8643 GCA_043758855.1 Chloroflexota bacterium | reverse complement strand
CGCCGGCGACCACATCTACAAGATGGACTACCAGCCGTTCGTGGCCGCGCACCGCCGCCACCGCGCCGACGTGACCATCGCCGTTCGCCGGGTGCCTTTGGCCGATGCCACGCGCATGGGGATCCTGGCCCTAGATGACAGCGACCGGATCGTGGAGTGGCAAGAGAAGCCCCGGCAGCCCAAGAGCGACCTGGCCAGCATGGGCGTCTACGTCTTCTCCAAGAAGGCTCTCCGCCAGTGGCTGGTCGAGTCGCTGGCCGACTTCGGCCATGACGTGATTCCGGCGATGATCGAGGGCGGGGCACGCGTTTACGGCTACCGCTTCGATGGCTACTGGCAGGATGTGGGAACCATTCAATCCTACTGGGAAGCCAATCTGGCCCTGCTGTCCGATGCGCCGGAGCTGGACCTTTACGATCGCGAGTGGATCATCCACACCCGGTCCGAGGAGCGGGCCCCGGCCAAGATCGGCGCTACGGCGCAAATTCATCGCAGCCTCATCAGCCATGGCTGCGTGATCAACGGCTCCGTCGTGAACTCGGTCCTCTCGCCGGGTGTAGTCGTCGACGTAGGGGCCAGCGTGCGCGACTCGATCATCCTGTTCGATTCGGTGATCCGGACTGGCGCGGTCGTCGACCGAGCCATCCTTGACAAGGAAGTGGCCGTCGGCCCGGGCGCTATCGTCGGCGAGGGCACCGATTTCGATGTCGTCAATCGTCGCGAACCGAGTCGCCTCAACACCGGCATCACGGTTGTCGGCAAGAGGGCAGTCGTCCCACGGGGCGTCCGCATCGGCCGCAACGTCCTCATCGGCGAGGGCGCGCGAGCCGCGGATTTCCAGTCACGCATCGTCAAAAGCGGCTCCACCGTGGAGAGGCCCAAAGAACGGCCGCGACGGGCCGCGCCGCGTGTCAAAGTCGAGGACTCGACCGACGGGCGTGAGCCCACCGGTGTCCCTGTCGGGACGACCGAGCCAGGCCACGATGCGGGCGGTCGGGCCAGTGCGGGCGGGCGGCGGGCACTCGGGGAGTTGGGCGACTGAGGCGCATGTCGACGCCGGTTAAGCCGGGACGACGGCGATTCACGGATCGGACTCAGACGGTCCGATGTTCTGGCTGGCGTTCACTCAGGGCCCTGGCAGGGGTGGTGCTGTTTCTTGCCCTGGGCTCTGTCTGGCAGATGGTCGCTCCACCGAGGGTGTCTGCGGCCCAGACTGACCTGACCTTTATCTCGACTTCGACCTGGAGCGCAGACCCTGCGGTTGGGCGAGTCCACGTTCTAGCCTCTATCACCGCGACATCCCACACCGTCGACGCCGCCGGGCGGCACTACTACTACGACCGGCTGCAGCTAACGCTGCCGCAAGGGTCCGCCAGCTTCGGTGCCACTTCCGCCGGCCAGCCGCTAGCTATCGCCGTTCTGTCCGCGACGCCTTCCGGGGTCGTCGTCGTCGTCTCGCTCGGGCAGCGTCTGTACTCTGGCGAAAGCGGTTCGCTGGATGTCACGTTCGACCTTGTCGACTCCGGCGGCTCGACTGATCGAGACCTCCGATTCGGACGCAATCTATTGTCGTTCCCGGTCTCGGCGTTCGGCAGCCCGGGGACGCCGGGCAGCTCCGTGACCGTGGTGTTCCCGTCGAGCTTCTCGGTCCAGGAGGAGTTCGGGGGACTGACCCGCGCTCCATCAGGGTCCAGTGAGATCGTTTTTGCATCTGGCGCGATCGACGATGCGACGACTCTGAACGCCTGGTTTACGGCGGTGAAGCCCGTTCCGGCGAGCGATTTCAGCGTTCGATCGATCACCATCGGTCCGCTTGAGGTGACTCTCCGTTACTGGGCCGACGACCCCGGATGGGCGGATCAGGTTGAGCGTGTGTTGCGCTCCGGCTACCCCGTATTGCGTGATCTGATCGGCTTGGGCGACCCGATTGGGACGACACTGGCTGTCGAGGAGGCGTCCACGCAACAGCTGGGCGGCTTCAGCGGCGCCTTCGATCAGACCAACCGACAAATCCAAATCTCGTACTTCGCAGATCCATTCGTAATCATCCACGAAGCCGCCCACTTGTGGTTCAACAACGAGCTGTCCCCGGATCGCTGGGTCAACGAAGGGTTCGCTTCCTACTACGCCCAGCAGACAATCGACAAGCTTGGGTGGATCGGCCACCCCCCGATTTTGACTGACCGTCTACGCAAGGCTGCCGTGCCGATCAATGACTGGGTATCGATCGGTCAGCCCAGCTCGGCGGCCGATGGCTACCTGTACGGTGCCAGTCTGGACGTCGCCCGTCAGATCGCTGCGGTGGCCGGTCAGGATGGTCTGCGGGCCGTCTGGGTCGCGGCGCGCTCGGGCCGAGCCGCATATCAGCCGACCAGTGGATCCCGCGATGAGTTCCTTGGCCAGGGCGGCAGCGACTGGCGACGGCTGCTGGACCTCCTGGAGCAGACGACCGGCCGTTCGTTTGTCCCAATCTGGCGTGCGTGGGTGGTCAACTCGGCGCAGGCGCCGCTCCTGTTACAGCGCCGTGCGACCCTCGATGCCTACGCTGAGGCCGAGACCGCCGCGGGATCCTGGAACTTGCCGCCGGACGTACGCCGCTCACTGGACAACTGGGAGTTCGACCAGACAACGGCACTCATCGCCCAGTCTCGCGTCATCCTGAACCAGCGCCAACAGATCGTGGCTGAGGCGGCCCGCGAGGGAATAGCGCCACCAGCTGCGCTGAGAAGCGCGTTCGAGACGTCCGGAATGGCGACTGCCTCATCCGAAGCCACAAGCGAACTGGCCGTCCTACAGGAGCTGGCTTCGGCCCGCCAGGCCAGTCAGGGCGAGGGCGTGGCCCGGTCCGTGGGTCTGCTCGGCACTGATCCGCAGGCAAATCTGGAGGCTGCGCGCGCAGCTTTCGCGAAGGGCGATCTCGCGGGGGCGCTGTCTCTGGCCACGGCCGCCCGATCGTCCTGGGAGAGTGCCGCGACGTCTGGGCAGGCCCGCGTCGTCGGGGTTATATGCGTTCTGGCAGGCCTGGCCATTCTGATTCTGCTCCTCGTCTGGACGCGCGGCGGGAGATCCCGATCGGGCCCCCGGACGGCGGACGGGGAGGTCGTGACGGAGCCGCCTGGCTAGATGGCCGGGCCGATCGGTGGCATCTGGTGCTCTAGGCGGCGCGCCAGCAGCAGGATGCCCGCAATTGATTTGGCATCCTCGATTACGCCACTTTCGGCGGCATCGACAGCGTCGCGCCAGTGCAACCTCGAGAGCTGGAGGTTCTCGTCTGCGTCGGGTTCGAGCCGCCCCTCGTCCGCCGGGCGCAGATCTGTGGCCAGGTAAAGCGTCAGGTATTCCGTGGAGAATCCAGGGGCGCTCCAGAAGCCGCCGATCCGCTCCATCGTGCCGGCCCGGTAACCGGTCTCTTCCTCAAGTTCGCGGTGGGCGGCCACCAGTGGCTCTTCAACCAGGCCGTCGTGCGTCTCCAGCGTGCCGGCCGGGAGTTCGAGCATCGCCCCACCGCATGGCACGCGGTACTGGGTGACGAAAAGGAGCTGCCCGTCGGCATCCAGCGGAGCCACGACCACCGCGCCGGGGTGGACGACGATGTCTCGCGATGACTCGGAGCCGTCACTGCGCCGAATACTGTCTGCCTCGAAGACCATGTAGCGGCCAGTGTGCAGGGGCCTGCGCTCGACGACCTGCTCGCCGAGGGCCGCATCGGCCTGGCGCAGTTGGTCCACGATCGAGTCGAGACGCTGGTTGCCGGTGAGGGCGCGATTTGGGCGGCGGCGAGCTGGAGAGTCGATCATGGTCGAACTATAAGGGAGACGGTCCGCCGCGAGCCCGCGCACGTCGGGCCGCCCGCCAGGCGTGTGCCTAAAGAAAAAGCCCCCGGCCGAGACCGGGGGCTTTTCGCTGAACCAGTTGACTAGGCAGTAACCGGTCCGAACGGCAGGGCAAAGTTCGTGTCGGGGTCGAAGAGCTGGATCCGATCGAGCGGGACCCGCAGATCGAGCATGTCGCCCGGGCGAACTCGGAATGAGGAGTCGACGAGCGCCACGATGTCGCGGCCGGAGCCGGAAGCGTGGATTAGCTCTTCGTTGCCGAGGTACTCGACCACTTCGGCCTTGGCGTTCACGGTGGCGGAGGCGCCGGAGACGGTGCCGAGGATCAGGTGCTCAGGGCGGAAGCCCACGATGAGCTGACGGCCGATGGCGCCGACCGACTCGCGGAACTGGGGCGGCATCGGAACGGTGATGCTAGGACCGACGAGCTCGAGTTTGTCGCTGGTGCCAGAGACATCGACGGTGGCGAAGTTCATGGCCGGGCTGCCGATGAAGCCAGCCACGAAGCGGTTGATCGGCCGGTCGTAAAGTTCCTGCGGGGTGCCGACCTGCTGCAGGCGGCCCTCATTCATGACCGCGATGCGAGTGCCCATCGTCATGGCCTCGATCTGGTCGTGGGTCACGTAAACGAACGTGGTGTTGAGGCGCTGATGCAGGCGGAGGATATTGGCGCGGGTCTCAACTCGTAGCTTGGCGTCAAGGTTTGAGAGAGGCTCGTCCATAAGGAAGACTGCCGGCTCGCGCACGATGGCGCGCCCGAGGGCGACGCGCTGGCGCTGGCCGCCGGAGAGCTCGCGCGGCTTCCGGTTGAGATAGCGGGTCAGGTCGAGGATCGCAGCCGCTTCCTTGACTCGGGCTTCGATCTGAACCTTGGGGACGTGGCGCAGCTTGAGGCCGAACGCGAGGTTATCGCGGATGCTCATGTGCGGATAGAGCGCGTAGCTCTGGAAGACCATCGCGATGTCGCGGTCCTTGGGCGGAACATCGTTGATGATCCGGTCGCCGATGCGCAGCGTGCCGTCCGTGATCTCCTCGAGGCCGGCGACCATCCGCAGGCTCGTGGTCTTGCCGCAGCCCGATGGGCCGACGAGGACCATGAACTCGGCGTCGCGGATGTCGAGGTTTAGATCGTCGACAGCGACGACATCGCCATAACGCTTGCTAACGTTCTCAAAGGTGACTGTTGCCATTCGGCAGAACTCCTGGTTGCAGGGGGCGGATGCCTGGCGATGTTAGCAGGGCTCTTTCGTCGCGCCGCTGACCTCCAGGGCGGATCGTCCTAAACGTTTAGTGGCCATAGGTCCCCGGGTCGTGATTCCGGTGAGGATCGTGAGGGCGAGGTACATTCAGGCCGACTCAGGTCAGTACCCCTGGTACCGATCCGAGCGAGTACTGGGCGACCCGAAGCGGAGCGCGGTCATGGACCGACTCGAACCGAATGACCTGGGGCAGCGCCCCGCCGCGTCGGACGCCCCGCTGTCCGATTTGGCCGCCTGGCCGCCCTCTGATGCTCAGCTCGGCCGGGTGGGCCCATCGGAGTACGCCTACGGCCAGATTTCCACGGGCCCGAAACGACGTCGCGGTGGCCTCGGCGTCGCGGGCCTCGTGCTGGCAACGGCGCTGCTCTCGGCCGTCATCGCGGCGGCCGGCACGTACATAGCCGTCTTCGTTGCCAGGCCTGCGCCGCTGCCGGCTGCCGGCCGGCCGGCCGACGCGCGGCTGATCAGCCTGACCCAATCCGACGCTATCGTGCGTGTCGCGGCGGCGGTCAAGCCGTCCGTCGTCACAATCACGGCGGCCGGCGCGACGAGCGTAACGCCATTCTCAGTGCCGGCCACGGGGGCCGGATCCGGTTTTGTGGTTGCCGCCGATGGCCTCATCGTCACCAACTATCACGTCGTGGCCGGCGCGTCCTCGCTAACGGTCACGCTCGACGACAATCGCCAGGTTGTGGCTTCGGTGGTCAAGACCGACGCCCCGCATGACCTCGCCCTGATCAAGGTGAGCGTCGCCGGGCTTACGCCCGTAACCCTGGGCGACTCGGGCACCGTCCGGGTGGGGCAGATGGCCATTGCGATCGGCAGCCCATTGGGCACCTTCACGGATTCGGTCACTCAGGGCATCGTCTCCGGAACTAATCGCACCGTCACCGTCGGCGATCGCGCGGCTCAGACGGAGAAGAACCTTTCAGGGTTGATCCAGACAGACGCAGCCATCAACCCCGGCAACAGCGGCGGGCCACTGCTTGACGCCAGTGGATCGGTTATCGGCGTCATCACGGCCAGCGTAGGCGGTGCCCAGGATATTGGCTTTGCCGTGCCGATCAACCAGGCCAAGGAGATGATCTCGATGGCCACGAAGTAGGTTGCCTTTGGTCCGGCGCCGCGGCTCCGGGCCCCAGGCCATTCAGGAAAGGTTCAGCCGAGCCAGCCATACATCGCAGGCGTCCCCAGCCTGGCCCTGACACGGGGCAGGGGAGACGCGGCGAGACGAGAGGCGTGGCCGAATGAAGCTCAGGTTGATCGCGATCGGGCTAATCCTGGTGGGCGTGGGAGCCGTCGCCCTGGCCGTGGTTCGGCCAACGTTTGGCGGATCATCCGGCTCGAAATACATCACCTCAACGGTCACAACGGGGACAGTCAGTGCGCAGTCGGTGGCTACCGGCACGATTGCTGCGAGCACGGTCTACGGCCTCCGCTTCGGCTCGATGCCGGACATCGTCAGCTCCGCCAGTACGACCTCCGGCAGCGGCGGAACAACCAGCAGCAACTCGAGCAGCACTTCGTCGAGCACGTCCCTGACCTGGCCCGTCCAGACGGTTGCAGTTACGGTCGGCCAGCGTGTGACCAAGGGCACGACGCTCGCGACGGCAGACGCCACCGCCGCGCAGCTACAGCTCGCCTCGGCCCAAGCGACTCTCGCTTCTGCCCAGGCCAAGCTGGCCACGGATCAGGGCGGTCCGGACTCCGTAACTCTGGCCCAGGCCAAGAACTCGCTCAGCCAGTCCTCGAATAGCTACAGCCAGGCCAAGGCCAACCAGACCAACACGAACCAACAGAATGCCCTGACCTTGAGCCAGGCCCAGGCTGCGGTGACGACGGCGCAGAGCCAGCTGGCCGTAGACCAGACCAACGGAACCCCTCAGCCGCAGATCGACAAGGACAACGCCGCGATTGCGCAGGCCCAGCAGAACGTGGCTTCAACGCAACTCAAGGTCAATCAGTCGAATCAGCAGGCGGCCCAGCAGGTCACCAGCGCGTCCCTCAGCTACCAGGCGGGGCAGCTTCAGTATCAGGCCAAGGTCGCGCCTGCCGCGAACGCCACGATCCTGGCCGACCAGGCCCAGGTCGCCTCTGCCCAGACGGCAGTCAACAGCTCTCAAGCCGCCGTGACCGGGGCCACTCTCGTTGCCCCTGCCGACGGCCTCATCATTGCCGTCAACGTCTTGCCCGGCGTGAACGCACCCAGCGCATACGCAGTCGAGATTTCTGTGGGGCCGATGGTGGCCACCGCCAGCTTCGCCGAGTCAGACATCTCGAACCTCAAGATTGGGCAGACGGCCACGGTTTCGGTGACCGGCGCGAAGGTGTCTGTGCCCGGTACGCTGACGCAGATCGTGCCCGTGGCGTCGACATCCAGCGGCTCCAGCAGCGTCGCAACATACGCCGTGACGGTCACGCTGACCAGCCCACCTCTGACCGTGCTGTCGGGCATGAGTTCAACCGTGACCGTAACGACGGCCTCAGTTGATAACGCGCTCCGCGTTCCCGCGACGGCGCTCCAAGGCTCCGCCACCGCCGGATACACCGTGCAGGTGTTGGACAGCGACAGCACTCCGACTAGCGTGGACGTTCAGGTCGGTCTCGTCACCACTTCCGTGGCCCAGATCACAGGCGGCCTCAAGAGCGGCGACACGGTTGTGACTGGGACGACGGCCGCGCGCACCGGCTCCACAACCTCAGGCGCCGGAAGCGGCGTGAACATCAACTCCCTAACCGGTGGCGGTGGACCCGGCGGCGGATTCGGGCGATGAGCGCGGCCTTTGTCGAACCAATCATCGAACTCATGGACGTTAGTCGTGTCTACGACCTGGGCAGGGTTCAGGTTCCGGCTCTCCAGGAGGTCAACCTCCAGGTGGCGAAAGGAGAGTTTCTCGCGATCGTGGGACCGTCCGGATCGGGCAAGTCCACGATGATGAACATCCTGGGCTGCCTGGACCGGCCGACCACGGGACGCTACGTCCTGGATGGCCAGCCGGTCGAAGAGCTCGATGACGACGGCCTGGCGCTCATTCGGAGCCGTTCGATCGGTTTCGTCTTTCAGAGCTACAACCTCCTGCCTCGCACGAGCGCCCTCGAGAACGTGGCCACTCCACTCATGTACCAGGGCGTGGGCAGGAAGGAGCGCATGGCTCGGGCTGCCATGGCTTTGGAACGGCTTGGTCTCGGCGACCGTATGGACCACGAGCCATCCGAGCTCTCCGGAGGCCAGCAACAGCGTGTCGGAATTGCCCGCGCCCTGGTGACCGAACCGGCTCTGATCCTGGCCGACGAGCCAACGGGCAACCTCGACAGCCACTCCGGCGCGGAGGTGCTCCAACTGTTCCGGGACCTTCATGCCATCGGACGCACAATCGTTCTCATCACCCATGACGCCGACGTCGCTGAGGCTGCGGATCGGGCAGTCCACCTCCGCGACGGGCAGCTTCAGGCAGCGGTGCCGGCATGAAACCCGGAGATCTCTTTCGTCTTGCGCTGTCGCGTCTGGGGACAGGTAAGGTGCGGACGGCCCTGACGATGCTCGGAATCAT
>JAYVMQ010000308.1:0-5775 GCA_043758855.1 Chloroflexota bacterium | reverse complement strand
ACGGTCGACTTGCCGCAACCGATCGGGCCGATGAGGCCGATCAGGGGGGCCTGCGTCTTGAGGGAGCCGCGTCGAGAGGCGGTCACGGGGCCGCCTCGGCCACTTCGAGCCAGGCTTCCTCGGCGGCGACCAGTCCCTCGTTCACAGTGGCCAACTCACTCGTAACGCGGCGCAGCTCGACAAAGTTGCCGTGCACCGCCGGATCGGCGAGGGCAGTCTCCAACTGCCGCTTGCGATCGTACAGGTGGGCCAGATCCTCGTCGATCTGGGCCTTGCGGCGCCGGTACAGATCCTTCGACAGCTTCGTGGCGCGGGCCTTCTTCGGTGAGAGAGCGGGCACTCCTTCCGGGGTCGCTCCGTTAGTCGACGTGGCCGTGCCGCTTCCCGATGACGCTTTGCCGCGGGCGACAGATTTCCCGCCGGCTCTGGAAGTCGATGTCCCGACCGTGCCGGCCGGCCGACGTCCGCCGGTCTCCCGCGAATTTCCGCCATGGAGCCGCTTGGCTTCCTGTTCAACCGCCGCCTTCACCGTCCAACCGTCGGCGACCGCCTGCCGCCAGGCCCGATAGCCGCCATCGAACGCCACGGCCAGGCCGCCGTCGACGACCCACAGTGAATTGCAGACCTTCTCGAGCAGGCGCCGGTCGTGGCTCACGATCAAGAGAGTGGCGTCGGTCGAATTCATGAACGCTTCCAGGGCCTCGCGTGCCGGAATGTCGAGGTGGTTTGTGGGCTCGTCGAGCAGGAGCAGATTCGCCGACAGCAGGAAGAGCCGGGCCAGTTCCAGCCGCGAACGCTCCCCGCCGGAGAGTGCTGAGACCTCTTTGAGGGCGTCGTCGCCGCGGAAGAGGAAGCGCGCCAGATGGCCACGGGCCGCGCCTTGCGTCAGCGGCATCTCGTCGAGGATCGCGTCAATGACGGTGGCGCCTGGAATCGGCGCATCGCGGAGCTGGGAGAGGTATGAGAGCTGCACGTTTCGGCCGACATCTAGAGCGCCATCCAGCGGCGGCAACTCGCCCGCTATTGTGCGCAGGAGCGTGGTCTTGCCCGCGCCGTTCGGGCCGACGATGCCGACGCGGTCGCCGCGCCGCAACTCGAGCCACGGAACGGTCGCGATTGGCGTTTCGATCGGTGCCGCGGCCGCAGCGCTTGCCCGCCGGGTGGCCACGCCCTCGGCGGTCCGCGGAAAGGCTCGGTAGCCCACCACCAGGCCCTCGGCCCGGATGGTTGTTTCGTATGATCGGGCAGGTGCGCCGCCGGCCAGCGCCTCGGTTGGCAGCCTCAGACGTGCGTCCGACCGGCGCTTCTCGAGCGGCTCCAGGGCCTCGAGCCTGGCCTCGTGCTCGTGCATCTTGGCGTACTTGCGCTGGTGGCGGTACAGCTGGATCAGCTCCCGCTCGCGGGCCATCTGACCGGCTCGATCCTCCGCGTCCTGGACGGCCCGCACGTCGCGCTCCTCCCGCTGGCGGGCGTAGGCGGAGTACGTGCCGCGGAACGGCGACAGCTGCCGATCGCGCATCTCCCACACGCGCGTAACGGTGGCGTCGAGGAAAGCGCGGTCGTGCGACGCCACGAGGAGGCTGCCGTGTCGCCGGCTCAGATGTTCCTCAAGCCACTCCAGAGCTGCCAGGTCGAGGTGGTTAGTAGGCTCGTCGAGCAGGAGCAACTCCGGGTCCGAGAGCAGCAGCTTGGCCAGCGCCGCGCGCGTCTGTTCGCCGCCCGACATGTTGGCCGGCGGTCGATCCCACTGGTCACGCTCGAAGCCCAGGCCGGACAGGGCCGCCTCGACTCGTTGGTCGAGGGAGTAGCCGTCCTTGACGGCGAATTCGTGCTGCAGGTGTTCGTACTGGGGCTCGGTGACGCGGCCGTCGAGTTCGAGCTGCCGAAGCGTGAACTCAAGCTCCTCCAACCGACCAGCGCCCGCGCGGACCGCCTGCCTCAGGCTCGGGGCGCCGATGAAGTCCGAGTCGACATGGGCTTCCTGGGAGAGCATCGCCATCGTCAGTCCGCGCTTGCGGTGTACCACGCCCAGATCTGGCTCGTCCAGGCCGAAAGCCAGCCGCAGCAGCGTCGTCTTGCCGGCGCCGTTTGGCCCCACCAGGCCGATCCGATCGCCGTGGGCCACAGACGCGTCGACGTGGTCCAGGATCGTGAAGTCGCCAACCTCGCGGTGGACGCCTTCCAGACGGAGGATCGACATCAGGCGATCCGGCCGGCGCTGGCGGCGGGCGTGGCTCCGAAGCCGGAGCGGGCGGCAGAACGGCGAGTGGCCGCGGCCTTGCGGTTGGCGGCGATTCGCCTCGCGCGCGTTTCCTCATTACCGGTCCGACCGAGGACTCCCTCGCCCGAGAGGTCGGTCCAGCGCGAGCCTCGCCGGAGCTGGTTCGCACCGGCCGCGGCGTTCGCCCCCGGCGCGTGACCGGCCGGCAGGCGCTGGCACCACGAACAGAAGTGTGTGGCTCGGCCGCCGACGACGATCCGCCGAATCGGCCGGGCGCATCGATCGCACGGCTCGCCGGCGCGCTGGTACACCTGGAGATGCTCCTGCATCGAGCCGTCGCCGTCGGGAGCGGTGTAATCGTCAACGGAGCTGCCGCGCCGTTCGACCGCCTCGGCCAGGACGTCGCGGAGCGCCTGGTGGAGCCGACGGGCGTGGTCAGGCCTGAGGCTGTGCGCGTCGCGGAGCGGATGGATCCGCGATCGCCACAGCGCCTCATCAGCGTAGATGTTGCCCACGCCGGCGATGATGTCCTGATTGAGCAGCAGAGTCTTGAGGCGGCCGCGGCGCCGCTCGAGCAGCCGGCCTAGGTCGGCCGCGGTGAAGTCGTCGGAGAGCGGCTCGACGCCCGTCGCAAGAACGCCCACGGCCTCACCCTCGGCCGGCAGGCCCGTCAGCGGGTCGCGGCTATACAGCCCTATCCGCCCGAACTTGCGGATATCGCGGAAGCGAATCTCGCGGCCATCGGCCAGAGACAGGACGACGTGGACATGCCGATCCTCCGGCAAACCAGCCGGCACCACGAACAGCTGGCCGGTCATCTTTAGGTGAATGGTCAGAACCGCGGGCCCTGAGGGGAGCGCGGCACTCGGGGCGGCACTCGGGGCGGCACTCGGGGCGGATGCGGCCTGGCGGGCGGCGGCGCCGGGTGGAGCGTCCTTCCGGTTGACCGGCCCAAGCCAGATCAGCAGCTGCTTGCCGCGGCGCCCTACTCCCTCGATCTCACGGGCCGCAACCGCGGCCTCAAAGCCATCAGGCGAGTGGCTGCGCAGCGTGCGTGGCCAATTCGAGCGCGCGCCGACAATCCGCGCGCCTGTCACCAGGCCACGCAGGTCGCGGGCGATCGTCTCGACTTCGGGCAGTTCGGGCATAGCTAGAGGGTAACGGGGCGGCGCTTGGTGCGCCTGGAGGACGCCTACGAGGTCGGCCTCGAGGGCGGCTAATCAGGTGCGTTCTCAAACCAGGGCTGGGGCTACACGCTGCTGGAGTTCCAAACAGACCTGCTGGGCGAGCTCCACGAACGCGATCTGGGCAGCGGAGCGGTACCTGTCGCGGTGCCAGGCGAGGGTCAGCACCCGAGGCGGAACTTCCGTCGAGACGATGACGCACTTTGTGTCCATCTCGTCCACCGTGAGACGCGGCACCAGCGCCACGCCGATGCCGGCCACGACGAGAGCCTGGACGGTGGTGTTGTCATCGGAGCGAAAGACCCATTGCGGGGTGCCGCCATTGGCCCGCAGGTAGGCTTCGGCCGCGCTGGTGCTCCGGCAGTGGCGAAAGCCGATGAGTGGCAACTCAGCGATCTCGCGGGCGCTGGCGGGCCGGTCCAATTTCGCCAGCGGCGACCCTGTGGGCACGACAATGACGTACGGGTCGCGGAAGAGTTCGACGCCTTCGAACGGGCCCTCGGAGAGCGGGTAGACGGCAAACGAGAGGTCAAGATCACCAGATTCGACCAGGTCAAGAAGACCGTCATCGCTGTTGGTCTCCATCAGATGGACCTCTACCTTTGGCCAGAGGTGTGTGAAGATGCCGAGCGTCTCCGGCAGCACGCGGGCGCCGACGCTCTGGTAGGTGCCCACCCGGAGCTGGCCAGTCGCACCCTCGGAGTATGCCCGCAAATCCGCCCGGGCCGCCTGCATCCGGGCAACGATCGCGTCCGAGTGGCGGAGGAGAAGGGTGCCGGCTTCGGTGACCTCGACCGTCCGGCGACCTCGTGACCGATCGATGAGCCTGACCCCCAGCATCGACTCGAGCGCGGCCACGTGCTGGCTCACAGCCGACTGGGCGTAATCGAGCGATTCGGCGGCTGCGTGGAAGGAACCGGTCTCCACGACCGCCCGGAAGCTCAGCAGGTGCCTGAATTCGATGCCGCCAAAAAGATCAGTAGTCATGATTTATAATTGAACAGCATCGACTTGCTCTAATCAAGTGGCGGGACTACGGTTCGGTCATGGAAATAATGGCGCTCGCCCTCCTGATCATCCTGGTTGGGGCTCTCTCGACGGCGTTCGGTGACGACTCTCGCCCGTCAGAGCGAGATCACACCCGCAACTGGTAGACGCGGCCTCGAATAAGCGTGGGGCCTCCGGCCCAGGCAACCGGCCTTCGCCTCCTGGCCGACCTTAGCTCGGGACCTCGCTCAGTTCGGCTAGGATCGCATCCTCGCGGGTGAGCGGCGTCATCGACTCCCAGTTATCGCCGACCTTGACATCAACCGTGAGCGGCACGTCCAGCTTCAGCGCGCTCTCCATTGTGTCACGCAGAATCGGCACTACCGCGTCCACTTCCTCACGCGGCACTTCCAGCACCAGATCGTCGTGGACCTGGAGCAACAGCCGGGCCTTGAGCCCGGCGGCCCGCAGCCTCTCCGGCAGCCTGATCATCGCGATCTTGATTATGTCCGCGGCCGTGCCCTGGATCGGCATATTGATCGCCATCCGCTCCCCTGCCGCGCGCAGTGCGGGAATGCGCAGTTCAGGAATTGAACGTCGCCGACCCAGAAGCGTTGTCACGTAGCCCTGCTGCCTCGCCACCTCCTTGATCTTGATCATGTAATAGCTAAGGCCGCTATATGTGGCGAAGTAGTTGTCGATGAACGCCTTCGCCTCCGCACGAGAAATGCCGGCCCGCGACGAAAGCCCAAAATCGCTCATGCCGTAGGCCAGGCCGAAGTTGACCATTTTGGCCATCGATCGCTCGTCGTGGGTCACGTCCGCTGGTTCTTTGTGAAGTACGCGAGCGGCGGTCTCGCGGTGGATGTCGGCACCGCGGGCGAAGGCGTCGCGCAAGTGTTCGTCGCCGGAAACGTGGGCCAGGATGCGCAGCTCGATCTGCGAGTAGTCGGCCGCGACCAGAGTCACGTCCGGGGAGCCAGCTACGAAGGCGCGACGAATGCGCCGGCCAAGGTCCGAACGGATCGGGATGTTCTGGAGGTTCGGGTCGGACGAGCTGAGCCGGCCGGTCGCGGCAACTGCCTGGTGGAAAGTCGTGTGCAGCCGACCGTCACGCTCGGAGACCAGCGCCGGCAGCGCCTCGACGTAGGTCGATCGAAGCTTCGAATAGAGCCGCCAGTCAAGCAGCTTGCTGATCATGGGGTGCGCCGGCTTCAACTCCTCGAGGACCGAGGCGTCGGTCGAATAGCCGGTCTTGGTTCGCTTGCCCTTGGGCAGGTTCAGCTCGACGAAGAGGATCTGCTCTAGCTGCTTGGGTGAACCGAGATTGAACTCGTGGCCGACGTCGGCGTAGATCTCCGCCTCCAAGCGGGCCATCTCGGC
>JAYVMQ010000307.1:0-2976 GCA_043758855.1 Chloroflexota bacterium | reverse complement strand
GTGAAGTTGGTCAGCATGCCGCCCAGCCAGCGGCGGTTGACGTAGGGCTGACCGGCGCGTGTCGCCTCCTGAACGATCGGCTCCTGAGCCTGCTTCTTGGTCCCAACGAACAGGACGCTGTCGCCGCGAGCGACAGTCTCACGTGCAGCCACGAGGGCCAGATCCAGCCGTTTGACGGTCTGGGCCAGGTCAATGATGTGGATCCCATTGCGCTCCGCGAAGATGAATGGCTTCATCTTGGGATTCCAGCGTCGAGTCTGGTGGCCGAAATGGACCCCGGCCTCGAGAAGCTGTCGCATAGAAATAGATGGCATGAACTAGCCTCCTGCGGTTGTTTCCTCCGCAGCGCTCCTGTCGAGAACCAGGCCCGCTGATCGCGATCCCGGCACCGCTCTCAACATGGCGGCCCTGCGTGTGATCTCCGCGACACCGGCCAGTTGACCTGGCACCACGGGAGTCGTCGAGACTCGAAGTAAATCGTCGAGTCGACGATCGCCGTCACGATCTGCGACGGCTTGGCGGGAGTGTAGCACGGCGGCATTGCCCGGCTTCTCGCGGGGTGGGGGCGGTGGGGCTCGGGGCTCGGGGCGGGACGGGGACGGGACGGGGACGGGCTCGGCGCTCGTGGGTCGCGGTCGGGCCCGGCCACGGGCGGGTCGCTCCACGGGCGCGAACGAGCACCAGCGTGGAGCGGGCCACTGCTGCAGAGCGGCCGCGACCGTGGGGTACTCATGCGCACTCACCAGGCCATAGTTGCCACCGATCCAGCGCGGTCGCCGCCCTACCGGGAAGCTCCTCCTTATCACGCATGGACCGAGTACTAAGTTGAGTGTCGCGCTTCCGATGCGCCGTGCGGGCTCGGTCCCGCCCAAGTTCCGTTCGGGTGGACGCCCGAGTCATGAGGCCACGCTTGTGTTTGACCACCGAGGCGTCAGCGCAATCCAGGAGAGGATCTGGCCATCCTCGAAACCCGTGGCGTGCTTCCACGACGCCTCACAGCATTCACCCGATGCGTGTCGGGGAGAAACCAGACTGCCCCACGGGCCCGGCCGGCTCCGCAATCCAACCGCGCACTTGAAGGCTCCGCCGGGTCGGCCAACGGCTGCGCCGGATAGGCGACGACCGCGCCGGGTCGGCCAACGGCTGCGCCGGGTCGGCCAACGACCGCGCCATCTGCCGCCCTCGGGGGCGACCGCTACCCCGCCAGCGCATCTCGGTAGAGACGGGCTCGGGGCGTGCCGCCCTCTCCAGGCTCGACGATTGCCAGGTCCAATGAGATCGGCAGTCTCGGCAGCACCTGTCCGTCCGGCAGTTGGCCGCGCTCGAGCAGCCGTGCCACGCCGACCCGGAGGTGGGCACGTTTGCGATAGTCGAATGTCTCCTCCGGCAGCCCGAACTCGCGCGAGCGGCGCCACCGAACCTCCACGACGACCAGCCTCGCTGGCGGGCCGGGATCCACGGCGACAATGTCGAGCTCGCTCCGGCCCGCATGGACGTTGCGGGCGAGGATCCGCCAGCCGCGTGCCGCCAGGCGCTTGGCTACGAGACATTCCGCTGCGTCGCCCGCCTTCTGTAGATCCGTGCGCTCCATGCCACCTCGGCGGACGCTAATCAACGAGGGCCGTCTCCTCGAGTTCAATGGCATCGGTGGTCGCGTCCGAGGCGCCATCGTCCCACAGGTCCATTTGCTCCCGATTTCGACACGGCGCGAAAGAGAGTCGGTGTATCGGGCTGAGGCCCAGCTCGGCCAGCCCGGCGAGATGCTCGGGAGCGGCATAGCCCTTGTTGCCCGCGAGGTTGTAGCCGGGGTACAGCGCGTCGTAATGCTCCATCAAAGAGTCGCGGGCAACCTTGGCGATGACCGAGGCTGCTGCCACCGAGGCGCACAGTCGATCGGCGGACACGAGAACGCGCTGATGCAGCGACACTTCGGGCAAAGCAACGGCATCGAGCAAGAGAGCATCCGGCCGGATGGGCAGTCGAGCCGCCGCCAGCGTGCTGGCCAGTAGGGTTGCCTGCAGAATGTTGATTCGATCAATCAACTGTGGGCTCACGAAGGCAATCGACCAGGCCACCGCATGCTCTCGGATCTCGGCATCGAGGCGGCGGCGTTCCCCAGGCTTCAGTAGCTTTGAGTCACGCAGTCCACGGGGCGTCCAGTCGGGCGGAAGAATGACGGCGGCCGCTGCGACTGGTCCGGCCAGGCAGCCCCGGCCGACTTCGTCGATGCCGGCCACGTGCCGGAAGCCGCGAAGCCAGAGCGCCCGCTCCTCGGCGAAGTCGGGGTCCAGTCGGGCCCTGTGCCAGGGCTCAAGGTGAAGTCGGCCGCTGCTTGATCCCGGCGCGGAAACAGAAGAACCCCGCCGCGTCCCGGAGGGCGAGAGAACGGAGTTCGCTACGATCACGGAGCGACGAGCACCTGGCATGTCGCTCGCGCTCGGCTCTGCTACTTGGCGCGGCGCTCGCGGAGCGTCGCGGCCTTGCCGACGCGCTTGCGCAGGAAGTAGAGCTGCGCCCGGCGGGCGACGCCATGGCGCATAACTTCGAACTTCTCGATGCGCGGACTGTTGACCTTGAAGGTGCGCTCAACGCCGACGCCACTGGCGAGCCGGCGGACCGTGATGGACCGCTGAATGCCGCCGGAGCGGAGGCGCATGACCGTGCCTTCGAAGACCTGGACGCGCTCTCGGGTACCTTCAACAACGCGGGCTGAAACCTTGACTGTATCGCCCGCGGCGAGTTCAGGAATATCGGTCCGGATCTGTTCCCGGCTGATCTCTTCGAGCAAGCTCACGATCGATCCCTACTCTTCTTGCGGCGGCGCGACGGCACTGCGATAACTGGGTAGCCCGCAGCCCGGCCGCGGTAAAGGGGCATCGGAAAAGGCCGCCAGGGCGACCGAGGCCGAAGAATACCACAATGGGCCTCCGGCGCGATTCCGCCGTGCCAGGTCGCGACCGAGCCAGACTCAGTCCG
>JAYVMQ010000306.1:0-4085 GCA_043758855.1 Chloroflexota bacterium | reverse complement strand
CACGATCATGATGATCTTGGCCAGCTCACTGAACTGGAATTGGAACCCGCCGATGAGAACCCAGCGCGCGGCCGTGCCGGCATCGCCGGTTCCACTGCCAAACCTCAGAGTAATGACCAGCAGGGCGATGTTGACCAGGTACAGCGGCCAGGCAAACGAGCGGAACCACTTGTAGTCAAAGACCGTCGTCAGGCCGAGTACGACCGCCGCGACGACCGCCCACATGAGGCTGCGGACGAACGGGGAGTTCAGCGAAAGCGCCGCATGCGTCGTGGTGACGCTGTTGCTGTAGGCCATTGCCAACCCGAAAACGGTCAGCAATACGGCATAGGTCGTCAGCTGGAAGTCGTAGATGCGCCAGGCCAGCCAACCGGCCTTCGGGGCCCAGCCCCGGAGCATAAAGGTCCGCGCGCGAAGGATGTTCATCGGTCAGCCGTCAGCGTCAATCGCGGCCGTAGAAGAGGCCCCTCTTGAGGGAATACGTATCGATGCCGCCGTGACCGAGGTTCGGGTTGCCGTTCAGATTCCCCGGCAGTTTGAAGTGCTTCCACATGTAGTACTTGACGATCTCCGTGGCCACGTTGCCCCTGGTATTAGCGCCATAGACGAAGGCGATCACCGCAAGCTGCGAGTCGGACTTGCTGAAATCGTCCACATACGGAGCGGCGGGCACCCACCCAACGAACCATTCGTGGTACGGCAGGTTGCCTGCTCGGTCTCGCACGCCAAACTCAGCGGTGCCGGTCTTGCCGGAAATCTTGATCGGCAGATCAGTGAGGTTCCCGGTGTGCCGCGTGGTTACCACGTCCCTCATCCCCTGACGCAGCGTGGCGAGGTTCTGCGGTGAGATCTGCAGGCGCCTGATCAACTGTGGCTGCGTCTCAGTGACGAGCCCTTTGGGGTCGGTTACCGATTTGACGATCTGGGGCGTCCAGAGGTTGCCGCCGTTGGCGAGGGCGGAGTAGGCGTTTAGCACCTGCAGAGGCGTGGTGGCGTCGAAGCCCTGCCCGATGCCGGCCAGCAGAACTTCGCCCGGATAGACGATCTCACCCTTGGTCGTCTTCTTCCAGGCTGTGTCCGGGACGATGCCTTTGGCCTCTCCGGGAAGGTCGACACCGGTCGCCGCCCCAAACCCGTACTGCCGGGCCCAATAGGCCAGCGTGTCGATGGCTACGTTCGCGACTTTGTCTTTCCCTCCGAGCAGCAGGGAAAGCTGATAGAAGAACGTATCGCTCGAATATGAGATCCCCTGGACGATGTTCAAGGGGCCCCAGCCGATCTTGTTCCACTCCCAGAACTTGAGGCCGCCGATCTCGATGTACGGCTGCGACAGGAGCTTGTCGCTCGCGGTAATGGCCGGCGGCTGGGCGGCGATAGCGGGCCGGTCGGTCGACGCGGGCTGGGCAGGCACGCCGGACAATCCCGCGGTGGCCGTCACCAGCTTGTAGGTGGAGCCGGGAGCGTACTGAGAGATTGCCTTGTTCAGCAGCGGCTGATTCTTGTCGGCGAGCAGCTTCTGGAAGGCCGTTTCGCTTATGCCATCGGCGAAGGCCTGATCGTTGTAGCTCGGGAGACTGACCATCGCCAGGATTTTCCCGTTCTGCGGGTTCTCTACGATGATGGTGCCCTGCTGGATTCCGGCATTTTCCATGCCCCAATTGAGAGCTTGGTAGGCGAGCGTCTGCTCCTTCGTATCGATGTTCAGTGTCAGCGACGAGCCGGCCAGTTTTCCTTCCGTTTGACCGGCAAGGCCAGGGATCGGCTTCCCCGCTGCGTCCAGGCCCACTTTTTGGGTGCCATACACGCCGCGAAGCGCCTCCTCGTACTGAACCTCTAAGCCGGCCTGACCGACGACGTCCTGGCCCGAGTAGCCCATCGCCTTCAATTGGTCGTATTGGCCCGAATTGAGCGGACCTTGACCTTGATCGTTGATCTGGCTGCCGAGCTGTGAGCGGGTGATCTGGCCCTCGTAGCCTATGAGCTCGGCGAAGAGCTCTTTCGTTAGATACTCGCGCTTCGAAATCACCGCTACGTTCACGCCGGGCAGGACGTCGGAGTTCTCTTCGATGAAGCGGGCAACCTTGACGTCGATGCCGTCCGCGATCTTGACCGGTTCAAACAGCGAGCCTGGAGCGCTATCGATCAGGGTGACGATATAGACGGGATCCATGTTGAGGATCGAGCCAAGTTTGGCGGCCACATCCTGCTTGCTATCTAGGGGCAGGTCGCTCGGTGTGACTGTCACCACATAGGCGATTACGTTCCTGACCAGGGGCGCTCCAGAGGCGTCGAAGATGAGGCCTCGCGTCGAGGGGACCGTAACTGTCTCGGTCGGCTGGACATCGCCGGCTGGGCTGGTCTTCTGGCCCTGAAGGATTTGCATGAAGAGCATGCGAGCCGAAAGCGTGCTAACGCCGATGGCAACGGCCAAGACAAAGAATCCGAAGCGGTAGACATTCTTGGACTCTACCCGCCTGCCTTGTGCTGCGATGCTCACCGCATCACCTCCACCAGAGCACTCGCTCTCGATTCTCGGCCCTTCGCTTGATGCCAATCAGAAGCAGAGACAGCACTGCCGCGAGGCCTGCGTTCGCTACGCCTGCCGCCACAAGACCGGTCAGTTGGACAGGCGGGGCCGAAGAACGTAGAAGCCCGGTCGTTATGTCCGAGATGATCAGGAATATGGGCGTCACAAATAATGTCGCCAATACGCACCCGGCGTAGCGCGACCGTGACAGCAGCGGTTCAGTGACCATGACCAACGCTACTGCAAGTAGAAGCTCGAACACGCTTGAGCCCAGCGGCCGCATGGCGAAGAAGTCGAGACACAGCCCGCCGACGAAGGCCCAGACTATGCCCTCTTCGAAGCCAAAGACGATCGTCGCTGCGATGACAAAGACGAGGGTCATCTGAAGTTGCGCGCCGACGATCTGGTATCGCGACACGATCGTGGATTCAAGGAGCGCCGCAACGCCGGCGCCGACCGCAGCAAATGCGGGTCCCATCGCGGTCAGCCCTCAGAGGTGGGATGGGGCGACACTCCGTCCATTGAGGAGTGCGACCGACAAGCGGTATCGACTGACGGAGTATAGGGCCGAGCGCAAGAACGGGAGGATGACGGGGCAGGAGGGCGCGTACTTTGCCAATATAGGGTCCCAGTGCGCTGCATCGCCTAGAGTCCGGGCGATAGTCCGGGCGGGCTCTGGAGCTCAGTCGCGGCGCTGCTGCGGTCCGCGCTCGGCAGACGCAGGGCAAGAGCCGGGGCCGATGAGACGGACTCCAGTCAGGCCGCGGAGTGCCGATGTTTCACGTGAAACTCGGGGAACGGGGCCGCGACTCGACGTTCGATGCCCACTCACAAGGCCGGGCCGCGCCCTCGAACAAAGGCCGCAGGCCTCAGACGGTGCGGTTGGGAAGACAGTTGCACGGCAGCCAAACTCGGACCAGGATGTGGCCCTCCCGATTCTGTGTCAGCGCCCAGCAGAACCCGGCGCGAAAGCTCTCACACAAGCGCTGGAGTACCCCGCAGGGCTCGTGGGGGATGACCTTCTGATGGTGCGCCCAAGCACACGCCCTTAGCAACGGCTTAGCCACGGCCTAACGCACCTCCCCAAGCACACGCCCTTAGCAACGGCTTAGCCACGGCCTTAGCACCCGGCCAACAACAACTCGTAGCGACTTCGTTTGGGACGGATAAGCGGGCGCAAAGCGAGCCTCGATACCCTTTGCTCGCGAACTGACGCACAACCGTCGCGTTGGAGCCTGTCACCACCTCGACCTTGTGGGCAGAACCCGCCTCAACATCCAGCCGCCAAACCGGGAACCCGCCCCGAATGCTAGAATCAACGCCTTGCTGAAACGACCGAAATGGGGACCTGATTGGGCCAGATCATCGCCTGCGCGAACCAGAAAGGTGGCGTCGGCAAGACGACGACAGTAGTCAACCTATCCACTTACCTGGCGCTTGCCGGCGACACGGTGCTCGTTATCGACCTTGACCCCCAGGGCAACACGACGAGCGGCTTCGGCCTGGACCGCGGCCAGATCCAGCACTCCGTCTACGAGGCGATCATCGAGGACGCCCG
>JAYVMQ010000305.1:0-4825 GCA_043758855.1 Chloroflexota bacterium | reverse complement strand
GCCAAGCCCTGGAAGAAGGCCGCCATGACCTCGTCTCGAGTCAGGGCATCGGTACGCGAGGCCGCTGCCGGCAGGTTGCTCGTCATCGATGATCTCCGTGGGCCACGACCACATTCCACAGTGGGGCGCAGCGGATGGTCCCTAGGGTGAATACGTCCTTTCGTATCTTATATCGCAGAATCGTTCTTGTCTGCACCTGTCGCCACCCATCACCCATTCCAGCATGGCCGCGATAGACGCCGAAGCCCGTCATACAACGACGTCGGCCGCGTTGTTCGTGGCGACATTTGCCTCGACCCCACCATCGAGGCTCTAGCGAGGTGAAGGTCGAAGACCCCCGCGTCGGCCGGTGCATCGGCACACTCCTCGTTTGTCGCGGCCGGAGCGCAGAGCCCTCACTCGTCATCGGTCTCGAACGCGCAGCGCCCAGGCGCCTCGGCCCGGCCGATGCCGGTCTCGATGCGTCCGTCATCCGCCGTCGCCGCGGCCAGGTGCCCGATGCCCTCAGCGTTGCCGACGAGTCGAACATAGCGTTCGACGCATTCCCGCAAGCGGCCGTAGTGCACAGGACCGGGGAAATCAGCCGGCACGACGACCTCGAGCGCATCGCCGTCGCCGGCTCCGGCGGGTCCGTTTCACCTCGATGACGAGGTCCTTGTACACGCGGTCGCGGATTTCGAGATCCACCTGGGAGGACTGCCGTATGTCGCGCGACGACGCCACTCCCGCGTTGAAGGCCACGCCGCATTTCGGTCGTCGGCAACCTCCGGATCGACGAGCAGGCAGGGCCCGATCGGGCTCACGGAGTTGGCGTGAGAACCCTGATCGAGCCTGGCACGCCCTGGACATCAAGGACGCCGTCGCGCCAGCTGATGTCGATCCGTGACTGGCCCAGCCTGAGCCCTCGGAGGATAATCTGGGCGATGCCCGGCGGCACCGCCGGCGTGAGCCGAAGGGACCCGCGCGGCAGGTCGGCCTCCAAACCGAGCCAGGCTCGGAGGAGGAGCAGCGGGGACGCGGCCGCCCATGCCTGCGGCCGACTGCTGCGCGGATAGGCCACGGGAAATCCGTGACCGTCGTCCGAAATCCCGGAGAACAGCTCGGGCAGCCGGTAGTCGAACGCGGGCGCTGCCCGCAAGAGCCCCCGGCTGAGCTTCTCGACCGCCTCGCTCTGGCCATACCGCGCCAAGCCGTGCACGATCAGCGCCGTGTCGTGCGGCCAGACACTGCCACGGTGGTAGGACACCGGGGCATATCCAGCGTTGGTCGTCGCGAGGGTTCGCACGCCCCACCCGCTGAACAGCGCCGGGTCGGTCAGGTGATCCGCGATCCGTTGCCCCGTGGCTTCGTCGACCGCCCGGCTCCAGAGGAGGTGGCCCATGTTCGAGGCGAGGGCGTCCACGACTCGCTTGTCGCCGTCGAGCGCGAGCCCCAAGTAGCCACGTCCCGCCCCCGACTGATCCACGAAGAAGTCCAGGGCCAGGCGCTTCGAGACCGTGTCGGCCCGCGCCCGCCACTCCGCGAGTCGATCGGACCGCCCGTGCGTCTCGAACAGGTCAGCGGCCGAGCGGAGCGCGTCCACGAGATACCCCTGGACCTCGACTGCGGCGATCGGCCCGTTTGCCAGCCGGCCGTCCGCGCTCTGGATCGCGTCGGCGGAGTCCTTCCAGGCCTGGTTCACGAGCCCGCCGGCGGCCCGGCGCGCGTATTCCACGTACCCGTCCCCGTCGGCGTCGCCCCAGGCGAGCGCCCAGTCGACGGCCCGCTCGACGTTCGGAAGCAGCCGCTCGACTGCTGTTGGCGCGAAGCCCCAGCGATGAACCTCGGCCGCCAGGATGACGAAGAGGAGCGTCGCGTCGATGCTGCCGAAGTACACGCCGGCGCGTCCGCCCCACCCGGAGGCGAGGGGTCCGCTCCGGACCTCGTGCAGGATCTTGCCGGGCTGCTCCTCGGTGGTCTGGTCCACCCGTCGACCTTGGAGGGCAGCCAGGACCTCGAGCGTGCCCACGGCGAGCTCGGGCGCGAACGGCAGCGCCATGTAGGCGGTAAGGAGCGAGTCGCGACCGAAGAGGGTCATGAACCACGGCATGCCTGCCGCCACGACGACCCGGTCGCTCCCGTCCGGGCTCGGGATACGGAGTGCTCCGAGGTCGCGGCATGATCGCTCGAAGAGGTGGCGGAGCCCATCGTCATCCGTTTCGAGCGTCGGAAAGCCGGCCAGCCAGAGCCGGGCGCGTTCGGCCATCGGGTTTGCGAGCAGGCCGAACGAGTCGCAGCGGCAGCGCGGCTCGAACCGCTCGTCGCCGTGCTGGGGAATGATGTCCAGGCACGTGCGCCATGTCGCCTGTGGTGGCACTCGAGGTCGATACACGATCCGACCCGGTTCCACGACCGGGCTCGCCTCGGGCATCGCCTGGACCCACGTGGAGCGTCCACGCCGTCGATTGGTCGACCGGAACTCGACGGCACACGCCTCATTGTGGGCCACGGCCTCGACGCGACGGCGCGCTCGTCGCCCGGCGCGCTTCACTTCGAAGACGTCCGCGAAGTCGGCGCCGAACTGGAGCTCGAGCGTGAGGTCGAGTGGGCGCACATCGGCGTTCGAGACGAGGAGGTCCTGGTGAACGCCGTCACCGATAAAGCGGCGAAGCTCGATGATCGGGCCGTCGCCTCCGGACCTGCCCGCATCCGCGGGCCGAAGGTAGATGCGAGCCGAGAACGCGTCGACGACCGCGCTCGACAGGAGCTCCGGGGTCCGACCGTCGACGAGAAGCCGCATCCGATCGAGGAATCTGGTGTCGCGGTGGTAGAAGCCGTCGGCCGTTCCCGGAAGCAGATCGCCGGCGGCCTCGCTGATGAGAAAAGCATCGCCCTCCACCAGCGTGAGCCTCGAGCCGCCCAGATCGAGCCGGCCGATGTTGCCCCACGGGTCAGTCTTCACCGGCGACGCCCCTCCTCCCGTCCATTGATCAGTAGGTCCATCCTCGCGAGGCGGCCGGGATATATCCGAGATTGCAGGTGCCCATACGGGATCGGCATCATATCTCCGCGGACGGCACGCAGGGTCAGACCTCGTCCACGCTACTGGACTTGGGCTCAACGGTGTAGTGGATCGTCTGCGCCACGATCCGTCCATCTCGGGCGACGTAGGAATCGGCGCCATCTCTTACCTCGGCGCGCGGTGAGTCGGCCGTCCACTCGAGAAACGCGAACTCGCCCTCGACCACCCTGGTCCGATACTCGAAGGTGACGTCGGGCAGCTCCTCCTGGAGTTGTCGCGTGCACTCGCGCATGCCATCCCGGCCACGAAAGATGCCGAACCCGGTCAGCACGACGACGTCCGTCGCGTAGTTCTTCGCGAGATCTCTTTCCCATGATCCTTCATCGCTACGGGCGAGGTGATCGTCGAAGACCTCCTGGGTCGATCGGGTCATGGAAACACCTCTACTTGCGGACGTCGCCGGCTGAACTCAATTCTCATCGGTCTCGAACGTGCAGCGTCCGGGCGCCTCGGCCCGACCAGCCCCGATCTCGATGCGTTCTCTCACTTCTTGCCATTATCGCTCCACGAGCGTAACATACGAGGTAGCGTATTTCATGGTCGGGGACCGCGACGCGTGGCGGTGCGGATCCCGGCATGCCCTTGGGTCCCGGAGGTCGCGTCGATGCCACCCACGCTGTTCCAGTTGCCGACCGACCGGGAGGCGGAAGTGGGGGACCACCGAGCCGGCGAGGTGCGCCGGCAGGCCCAAGATGACCTGGCCACGCTGCGTGCCTGCGGCGTTGCGTTGGTCGAGCTCGTCACGACCGAGGACCTGGCGGTCTGCCCCGCCTGCGGCGACGTCGCCCGCCGCACGTACGCCATCGACATCGCGCCGCTCTTTCTGGAATAGGTCGGTGGCGGACGGACCGATCAGGGTGCGGCAATCTCCTCGAGTCTCGTCAGGCGAGTCTCGCGCCCGAAGGCCGCCATGATCGCGGCCGCGACAAAGAGCGGCACGCCGAAGACGAGTTGCTGGACGAAGAGCGGAGCGCCCAGACTGAGGAGTAGCCCGCCCACGGGGACCGCCGTGAGCGCCCCGAACCGGCTCATGCCGGTCGCCCAGCCCGTACCGGTGCCCCGGATCTCGGTCGGGTAGACCTCGCTGGCGTAGGGACCGAAGACCCCGAGCAGGATCGTGCCAAACGCGAACACGAGGCCGCCGAATATGAGCAGGGCGGGCGTCGTCAGGCCGCCCTGCGCGACGAGGCTCGCGAGCACGAGCATCGCGACCCCCGCGACGGCCGGGTAGAGGACGAGAGTTCGCTTCGTGCTCCACGCGAAGAAGAGCACCGCGGCCAGGCCGGCGGCCGGAATGGCGAACAGGTCCATCAACGTCGTGTTGAGGTGGATGCTCGGGTCGTCGAAGCCCGCCTGGCGAAGGACCGTTGGCAGCCAGGTCAGGAAGCCGAACGTGAAGAACCCGAACGCGAACGCGTACGACCAGAGCATCCCGGTCGTGCGCCGGTGTGCCGGGCCCCACAGCCGGCCTGTACCTCGGAGCGAGAGGTTGTCTTCGCTGGCGCCCTCCTCGGCACTGTCGCGGGCCGGCGTCGTCCGACGCTCGGGCAATGCCCCGCCCCCAGCTGGGTGCGGCCCGGGGCGGCGGGTCGTCTGACGCTCCAGCCGCTCGACGATCCGAAGTGCCTCGGCAGTCCTGCCACGGGCCACAAGGTAGCGCGGCGACTCGGGGATGAGCCATCCGATGATCGGGAGCAGGAGCGCCGGCAGCGCCCGGAACGTCACCCGCCAGCGCTCGCTCATGGGCAGGCTGGGCTCGACCGG
>JAYVMQ010000304.1:0-6163 GCA_043758855.1 Chloroflexota bacterium | reverse complement strand
GGGGGCTGAGATCCGCGGTGCGGGCGAAGGGCTGCTCCCGGCGGGCGTCGTGCTTACCGGCGGCGCCTCTCAACTGGCCGGCGCCGCGGCGCTCGGCCGCGAAGTGCTGGACATGCCCGTCCGAGTCGCCGGCCCCACTGGCGTCGGGGGGCTCACCGACAACATCATGAACCCGGCCTACAGCACGGCCATTGGCTTGCTGTACTGGGGTGCCAAGAATCTCGAAAACGGCGAGACCGAGCGCTTCCCGTCTGCGCCGGCCGGTGGCTTGCCGGCACGCGTCCGCGACGCCCTGCGCAACCTCTTCCCGTAAAGGCAAACCTTGCAGTGGTCTTCTAGCCGCCCCCTTTGCCCGCGAGCTGTCAAGCCCGCCTCTCGCCCGGTCGATCGCTGCGACGCGTGAACACTACCGAGCTCACGATCCAGACGGGGCACCGCCGCGGCCTGGTGGATCTGACCGAAGCCTGCGCGCAATTCGTGGCCGGCGAGGGCGACGGCCTGCTCGTGGTCTTCGTGCCGCATGCCACGGCCGGCGTCGTGGCCATGGAGTTGGGGTCGGGGTCGGATGCGGACCTCATGGCGGCCTTGGATAGGCTCCTGCCGCGCGACGACAGGTGGGCCCATCGTCACGGCTCGGCGGGTCACGGTGCGGATCATTTGGTGGCTATCGTGGCGCCGCCCTCGTTGACTGTCCCGGTCCTGGGCGGCCGGCTGGCCCTCGGTATCTGGCAATCGATCGCCCTTCTGGACCCCAATTCGGACAATGCCACACGGATCGTGAGGCTCACTTTCGTGGCCGGATGAAGCGGTCTTCCACAGCCTGCACTTGCCAGGTGCGAGATTCCGGCCACTCCCCCTGGGAAATATGAACGGTTGTTCGTAGCCGCTTCGTGGGAGCACGGTTTCAGTGCACGCATCGCGACCCAACAAAGCCGAATGAGGCGTATACTGCGCCCATCCGAGCCAGCCCCGTGCGCGCTACGTCTCTACCAATCTCGGGGGAGGCCGGACCGAACGACAAGCATCAGCCGGAGAGCTACCGGAGGATAGGAAATGCCGCTACGGTCCGATTCCGAGAACTTCGCGCTGATCCGCGTTATCGGCGTTGGGGGCGGCGGTAGCAATGCCGTCAACCGCATGATTCGGGCGGAGATGATGGGGGTGGAGTTCATCGCCTGCAACACAGACGCGCAGGCCCTCCTCCAGTCAGACGCCCCTCACAAGATCCGTATCGGCGATAAGATCACGCGTGGTCTTGGCGCGGGCGGTGATGCCTCCGTCGGTCAGAGGGCGGCCGAAGAGGACGCGGAGAAGATTGCGGACGCCCTGCGCGATTCGGACATGGTCTTCATCACGGCTGGTCTGGGCGGCGGCACGGGCTCCGGCGCCGCTCCAATCGTTGCCGAGATCGCCAAGGACTTGGGCGCGTTGACCATCGGTGTCGTCACCAAGCCGTTCTCCTTTGAGGGCGCCCGTCGCAAGCTCGTCGCCGAGCGCGCCGCGGAGGAACTCCGGGCCAAGGTAGACACACTCATAACGATCCCCAACGACCGTCTGCGCGATGTGGTCCAGAAGAACACCTCCATGGTGGAGGCGTTCCGTTTTGTGGACGATGTGCTGCGTCAGGGCGTTCAGGGCATCAGCGACATCATCACCGTGCCGGGCCTCATCAACCTGGACTTCGCCGACGTTCGGGCAATCATGAGAGACGCCGGATCGGCGCTTATGGGCATCGGCCGGGCGAGCGGCGACAACCGCGCCATTGACGCCACGCGTCAGGCCATCGCCAGCCCGCTCCTGGAGATCAATATCAACGGCGCACAGGGCATTCTGTTCAACATCGCCGGTTCCTCCAACCTCAGCCTCTTTGAGGTCACTGAGGCGGCCGAAGAAATCCGCTCGGTGGCGGACCCGGAAGCTAACATCATCTTTGGCACCAGTTTTGACGAGCGTCTGGCAGATGAGGTCACGATTACTGTCATCGCCACGGGCTTCGATGCCAGCCGCAAGCGAGAAGCTCCGCGCCACGAAGCCACGTCGCAGACGCCGGTCGCCGTCTATGCCTCTCGCTCCGACGGCGTTGACTTCCTGCAGGAAATCGCGGCTGGCTCGCCAACCCGCTTTGCCGGCTTGTACGGCCCCACAGGCGCCCCAGAGCGACAGCCAGTGCCGGCACCGGTTCAAACCACGCCACTCCACCGTCCCAGCCCGGACCGCCTCAATCCGCGGCCGCAGTATGACGATGCAGACCTGGAGATCCCGAGCTTCCTCCGGAGGCCTCCACAGGAGGACAAGGGCTAGCCCCGAGCTTTGGGTCGATCGCCAGACGCTGACGCCATCGCCGAATTCCGGGCAGTTCGATCGCGAGTGATTGAGACGATAGCGGACGCCTGCCAGCGTTCCGATCGTGACCCGGCCGATGTCTCTCTCGTGGCCGTCTGCAAGACAGTGGCGGCTCAACGGCTTGAGGCGGCGGTCGCGGCCGGGCTGACTCTGCTCGGCGAGAACAGGGTCCAAGAGGCTGAAGCCAAGGCGCCACTCCTGCCTGGCGCCAAATGGCATCTCATCGGGCCACTGCAGTCCAACAAGGCTCGCCGTGCGGTGGAGCTATTCGACGCCATCGAATCGGTAGATTCGGTCGATCTGGCGCGACGTCTCGATCGTCTGGCCGGCGAGGCGGGTCGCCGGGACGGCGGCCCCGACGGCGGCCCCGACGGCGGCCCCGACGGCCTCGGCCGGCTCGGCGTTTACCTCCAGGTCAACGTGGATCGTGACGAGTCGAAATCAGGCTTCCTGCCCGAGACGCTGGAGGCGGAGCTTCCGAACCTGGCCGGTCTACTTCATCTCCGGCTGCTGGGCCTCATGACGGTCGGGCGTCTGGTCGGCTCGCCTGAGGCGGCTCGGCCGACCTTCGCTTGCCTGCGCGAGTTGTCGCAGCGATTGCGAGGTCGGGTCGAAGGGTTCGGCGCCGGCCTTTCGATGGGAATGAGCGGGGACTACTCAATCGCGGTCGAGGAGGGTGCGACGGTAGTGCGTGTCGGTCGGGCGCTCTTCGGGCTACGTCCCGAGGGCCTGGTGGGTCGGTAGACGCGAGCATAAGCAGTTCGCACCCGGACCCCCAGGTCGGAGCGTGGATAATAGGACGTCATGCAAAGTGACCGTCGCCCGTACGATTACACGCACCCCTCGGTCCGATTCGCAGTGCGGCTGATGCCTCGCGGCGGAGCGGATCGGGTCGACGGCGTCTCCGAGGAAGGTGTACTGCAGGCTCGGGTGTCGTCTCCGGCCGTGGGCGGCGCCGCCAACATGGCGCTCGTTCGGCTCCTAGCCGATGAGCTGGACGTCTCGCGTGGCTCGGTTCGCCTCATCGCGGGCGCCACGGGACGCCACAAGTTGATCATGGTCGACGACGTCTCGCCCCAGAAGGTGGCCCAGCTCTGGCCCGGGATCAAGGTCTAGGGGTCTGGGCTGGTCCGCCGCCGAAACCCGTCTCCCTGCCGCTATAATCGGCGTCCGTCAGGCCCAGATGTGCACGCGGGCGATTAGCTCAGTTGGTTAGAGCGCACGGTTCACATCCGTGAGGTCACTGGTTCGAGTCCAGTATCGCCCACCACACTTCTTCCTGACCTTGGTCGTAGCCGCGCCCGTGGCGGCGGGCCCCCAAGGACGTTTCCGTCATGTACTAATGGGGGTCGCAGGAGGCGGGATTGCCGACCTCAGGATCAGGAATGGGCCACTCTACGACCGAGCGCCGCCGCAAGCGACCGCCTAGCGAGCGTGGATCAGCTCGGCGTTGGGTTCGTGGGCGGGCTTGAGTGCCCTCGCGGTGTCGCGAATCGGACTCGTGCTATGGGGATTTGAATCTGGCACGATGCCATGCCCCGCCGAGAAATGCGCCTCAGGCACGATGCATTGGCCGGGGAAGGTCGCCTTCAGGGCCGGAGACGTATGATCCGGCCGGCGGCCCTGATGCGACCGCGTTTGAGTTCGTGGCCGTGCGCCGAATGTGCGCGGGCAACCATAAGTGCGAAGTCCAGGTGTGGTCGAAAACTGCGGTCGTAGCGAGAGCATGCGGATGAATCGGCAACTCCTGTCTGGCGACGAGGCTGTCGCCCTGGCGGCGCTCCACGCAGGCGTCGCGCTTGGCACTGGCTATCCGGGCACGCCATCGACCGAGATCCTCGAGTCCTTCTCGGAGTTGGGTGGTCGGGCCCAGTGGGCGCCCAACGAAAAAGTGGCGTTGGAGGTTGGCCTGGGGGCGGCCTTCGCCAGCGCCCGCGTCCTCGTCACGATGAAGCACGTCGGCCTGAACGTCGCCGCCGATCCGCTCTTCACGGCGGCCTACACGGGCGTCAGCGGCGCCCTGATCGTTGTGAGCGCCGACGACCCCGGCATGTCGTCCTCGCAGAACGAGCAGGACAACCGTCGCTACGCAGTCGCTGCCGGTCTGCCCGCGATCGAACCGGCGGACTCGCAGGAGGCCTACGACTTCTTCTTCACGGCGATCGAGATTTCCGAGCGCTGGCACCTGCCGGTCATCTTCCGCATGACGACGCGTGTCTGTCATTCGAAGTCGACTGTGGTGCCGCGGAACGGTGACGCCCTGGGCGCCGCCACGCCAGCGCCGCACTTCGAGCACGACATCGCCGGCCGGGTGATGATCCCGGCCTACGCGCGGCCGGCCCACCGCCGTCTACGGGCGAAGTTGGCGGAGATCGCGGCCTGGGGCGAGGAATGTGGGCTCAACCGCGTGGAGCCCGGCCAACCCGGTCAACCCGGCCAGCCCGGCGAGGGCGCGCTGGGCATCATCGCCAGCGGTGTCTCTTACCTGCACGCCGCCGAGGCCGCTCCCGGCGCGAGCATCCTCAAGATCGGCCTGGTCAACCCGCTGCCGCTCGAGAAGGCTCGGGCCTTTGCGGCCGGTGTGGATCATGCGGTCGTGATCGAGGAGGGCGATCCAATCATCGCCGACTCGCTTCGCGCCGCCGGCATCGCTGTTGAGTCGAAGGCGGAGATGTACCGCTTCGGTGAGCTGGATGTCACCCGGGTGCGCCGCATTCTGGCCGCCGACATGAGCCCCGAGACGCCCCCGGCCCGAGGCAAACCGCCCGAGCTGTGCCCGGCCTGCCCGTACCACGCGGTCTACGCCACTCTTAAGAAGCATGACTGTATCGTCGCCGGCGACATCGGTTGCTATACGTTGGGCGTGCTGCCGCCTCACCAGGCGATGGACACCTGCGTCGCCATGGGCGCATCGATCGGTGTCGGCCTCGGCCTGCGCCACGTCCTGCCCGATTCTGAGGCGCGGCGTGTGGTCTCGATTATCGGCGACTCCACATTCGTCCACTCCGGCATCAGCGGCCTCGTCGAGATGGCCTACAACCCGCCGCCGACGGGCCACGTCGTTATCGTGCTGGACAATGGCACCACGGCCATGACGGGCCAGCAGGAGCATCCGGGTACGGGTCGCAGCCTCGATCACGCCCCCACAAACAAGCTCTCGATCGAGGGCCTCGCGTCGGCGATCGGCATCTCCAGCGTGACCGTCATCGACGCCTACGCCGAGCCGGAGCGGTTCGAGCGGCTGCTACTCGAACGCCTGGCTGCGCCCGAGCTGTCGGTCATAGTCGCCCGCCGACCGTGCATCCTGGCCGCGGCCGACATCCGTAAATGGGAGCAGCAAGGCGACGTCCGCGCCGCGCAAGCCCAGGCTTGCGGCGCGCTGGAGGCGCCGTGACGGCGATCGTCAATGTCGTTCTGGCCGGCCTCGGTGGCCAGGGAGTGATGAAGGCCTCGGACATTCTGGCTGACGCCGCGCTCCGGGCCGGGCTGGACGTCAAGAAGGCCGAGATCCACGGCATGAGCCAGCGCGGCGGCTCAGTCACATCCGACGTTCGGTTCGGAACGAAAGTGCTCTCGCCGATGGTTCCCCAAGGCGAGGCCGACTTCCTGGTCGTTCTCGCGCCCTCCGAGGTGGAGGTGGCCCGGGCGATGCTACGGCCGAACGGCATGCTCCTGGCCTCGGATCTGATCCGGGAGGCAGACCTGCCCAACAAGCGCAGTCTCAACGTGGCGCTGCTCGGCGCACTGAGCCACTACCTGGATCTGCCCGTCGAAGCCATGCTCGAGGCCGTCAAGGCGGCGTTCCCCGAGAAGCTTCACG
>JAYVMQ010000303.1:0-13342 GCA_043758855.1 Chloroflexota bacterium | reverse complement strand
CTGCGTGGCGATGCCGTTCTCATCGATTCCGCGCCCGGCCTCGGACGGCAGGATCTGGTGAGACGCCCCGTTCACAACGACCGATGCGTCTCTGGGCGGAGTCGAACTCGCGGTCGTCACCTGGTGAAGCCTGACTCCCAGAGCCATCGGGTCTAGCTTGACGATGACTGGAAGACTCGAGCCCACCGTGAAGCTGCGGATTGTCGCGGCGATGCTCGCGAGCGGATTGTCCGAGTGGCCCAGCGCGAGCGCGGCGTCCGCCATGGCGGATGAGTCGGGACTGCGCCCGGCCTCGTGATAACTGATCGTCTCTGTGCCGCCCGGAGTTGTGATGACAATCTCGCCCTGGCTAAGGGTGGCGTATCCCGAATCGAGCTTGCTGATGGCCTCGTCACGGGTGAGGGCCGAGAGATCGAGCGTGCCGACGCGAACACCCGGCATGATCTTGCCGTCGTAGGCCCGTGAGAGCCCCAGAGCGGCGACACCGGCCAGCAAGAGGGTGCCGAAAAGCCCCAGAGCAAAGCCGATGGCCGTACGCTTCGAAACATGGCTGGTGAAGCCAATCGTCGACAGCCGACCGGATTCCGTGCGCGTGGCGGCCTGAGCCACCGAGTTCTCGAACTTGGCCACCTCGCGGCTCTCGGTCGACAGATGGCTACTGGCGACCAGTTGCTGGGAGACTGCCTTTGTCAGAGACGGAGCTACACCCGCGCGAATTGCCGCCACCGACTTTGGTTCCGGCTCGCCCGATTCGCGCCACGGTTCGGGTCCGTGCCGTCCCCCTGGCCGAACTGAGCTCGGCGTGGCTCGATTCAACGACTCGTTCGTATCCGAGGTCATTCTCGTTCCTTCGTCTCAGGCAAATCGGTCTCTCCGACTGTCAGGCTCGCTCAGTCTTCTGAGATACACGTGGGAAGGGACTGAGAGGGCGCTGAGAAACGATATGGCCGCGGACCGGACCCTAGCCCAACTTACCGCGCCCTGAGACGCCGTCACCAGGTTAGGAGTGCAGGTCTAACCGGGCGAGATTTCCGATGCGGCGTGCCTTCCTCGGCCGTCGACTCGGCCCTACGCATGGTCGAGCGCCGCGCGCAGGTCGGCTACGAGGTCATCGGCCGACTCGATGCCAACCGACAGCCGAATCAGCGCGTCTGGGACCTCAAGCGGCGAGCCCGCCACCGAGGCGTGGGTCATGACGGCCGGTACCTCGATCAGCGACTCGACTCCGCCGAGCGATTCGGCGAGGGTGAAGAGGCGCGTCGCTTCGCATATCCGGACTGCCCTCTCACGTGCGGATCGTTCCCCAACGCCGCGTGGACTAAAGCTCACCATGCCGCCGGCGCCGCTCATCTGACGAGCGGCCAAGGCCGCCTGCGGGTGAGCGTTCGGGCCGGAAACCAATCCCAGATAGCGGACCTCGGCCACGTCCTCGCGCGCGGCCAGGAAGCTGGCGACCACCTGGGCGTTTGTGCAATGCCGCTCCATTCGGACGGCGAGGGTGCGCAGGCCGCGCAGGACGAGGAAGCAGTCGAACGGTCCCGGCACCGCCCCGATGGCGTTCTGAAGGAAGCGGAGGCGCTCCGCAACCGCCCCGTTGCTGGTCACGATCACACCGTTGATGGTGTCCGAGTGGCCACCCAGGTATTTTGTCGCCGAGTGGAAGACGATGTCGGCACCGAGCGACAGAGGCTGCTGGAGGGCCGGGGAGGCGAACGTGTTGTCCACGACGACCAGCGGCCGCACGCCATCGGCCCCGCGATGGTCAGACACAGTCGCCGCTACCGCTGCGATGTCGACGACCTTGAGGAGCGGGTTCGTGGGCGTCTCGAACCATACAAGGCGGGTCCGCGAGGACAGGGCGGACCGGAGCGCCTCGGGGCCGCCCGCCAGGTTGACATACCTGGCATCGATACCTTTGTCGCGGAGGACGCGCTCGAATAGCCGATAGGTGCCGCCGTACACGTCATCGCCGACGACAATCTCGTCGCCGGGGCGGGCCAACTCGGCGATCGTCGCTGTGGCTGCTGCGCCGGAGGCGGAGGCGATTCCATACGCCCCGCCCTCGAGCGACGCGACGGCCCGCTCGAGGCGGGAGCGGGTCGGGTTGCCGGTTCGGGCGTATTCCCAGCCGTCGCGTGGTCGGCCGACGCCGTCCTGGGCGAACGTGCTGGTCTGGTAGATCGGCGCTGAAACCGCGCCGGTGAGTTCGTCGGGCTCCGCGCCGGCGTGAACGACCAGCGTCTCGAACGCCGCCCGTCCTGGGTCCGGTTCGATACGGCGCGGCGAGGAGGCGATTCGGTCAGCCAAGGCGCACACCCGTGTCAGACAGGTCCTCGATTTCTCCTTCCGTGGCAGGGTCCCGCAGCAGGCCGTGTGCTCGCATCCAGTCGTCGTTGTACAGCTTGGAGAGGTAGTTCCGCCCCGTGTCGGCCAGGAGCACGACCATGACCGCCTCCCGTCCCGCACCGCTCTCGGTTATCTCGCGGGCTACGGTCAGTGCCGCGACGAGAGCCGTGCCAGAGGATTCCCCTGCAAGAATTCCTTCTTCGCGCGTCAGCCGCCGGGCCGCCGTGAAGGCGTCGACGTCTGGGACGCGGACCCAGCGATCGACGATTGAGCGATCGAGCGTGTCGGGAAAGAAGTCCTCGCCCACGCCTTCGGTCAGGTACGACCGCGGCGTGTCGCCGGTGAAGACACTGCCTTCGGTGTCCGCGCCGACGATGACCACGTCCGACTTGCGCGAGCGGAGGAAATGCCCCGTCCCGGTGATCGTGCCACCCGTCCCAGCGCCCGCGACGAAATGCGTCACGCGCCCGCCGGTCTGCTCCCAGATTTCGGGACCGGTCGTGGCTTCGTGCGCGGCGGGGTTCTCCTGGTTCCAATACTGCCCGGGCATCCAGGCGCCCGGGGTGTCGTGAACCAGACGCTTCGCAACCGAGTAGTAGCTCTCGGACGACTCGGCCGGCACGTCCGTGGGGCAGATTACGACGTCGGCGCCGTATGCTCGAAGCAGGGCCTGCTTCTCGGACGACTGCTTGTCGGCCATCACGAATATGGCGCGGTAACCCTTGAGGGCCGCAGCGATCGCGAGGCCATGACCGGTGTTTCCGGAGGTCGGCTCAACGATGGTGCCACCGGGCCGGAGCAGCCCGTCACGTTCGGCGGCCTCAATCATGCGCAGGCCGATCCGATCCTTAACCGAGCCTCCTGGGTTGAGCATCTCGAGCTTGGCCAGCATGAGCGGCTGGCGGTCGGCAGGACCGAGATCGCGTGTTACGTGGCTCAGCCGAACGAGAGGCGTGTGGCCGACCAGGTCGAGCACCGAGTCCGCATAGTGGATTGAGGCAAAGACATCAGGTCGGGATAGGGTGAGCGTCATGGTTTGTGTCTCCTGACGGACAGAACGGGGCGTGAGCCGAGACGGTGTTACGCGGCTCCGCCGGAGTGGTCAGGGATACAGAAAGGCCGCGTCTCTCATCGAGAGTCGCGGCCCCGCGAAGTTCCTGCCTCGGTTCGTCTCAGATCACGACGCGCTTGGGCAGGGGCTTCATCCTCAGACGGCGGGGCCGCCGGCAACACGCGCAGCTGTAACGAGCGGACTTCATACGGGCAGTAAACCACGCCTGTCTGAGAAGCACATGAGATGCATCGTCGCGACTTCTCAGGCCTTTCTAAGCTGGCTCACGGATTGGTCTCAGGCCAGTCCGGGAACATGGGAGGCAGTGAAAGCCCATGAGGTCTGAGCCATGCACGACCACCGCTCCGCGCCGGCCCACTTGACGGCTACTCCCCGGCAAGCGCCGAACGAGGGCGGGCAGCCCACGGCATCGCACTCAATGTGGTTGATGGCCCTCTGCTGCGTGCCAATGATCTTGATCGCGATCGCGCTCCTCGTGGGTGCGTTCGGGGCTCGCTAGGCCGGCAATCGAGAAAGGAATGACCGTGGCACGACGGCAGGCTAGGACGCGCCCCTCCGCCAACCCCAGATCAAGTTGGGCCTCCAAGGTTGCGCCAACGTCTCCCGCGCAGCAGCCAACTCATGCTGTGCCTCCCGCCCATGCGCGCCCCGAGGCGATTGAGCGCGAAGCGCTCGTTTTGAGCCATTGGTTTGATTCGGGCGAGGCCGGTGAAGCCCACCCGGCCACAATCCGGCTGAACGGACGGCGGGCCGACGTGCAGGGCTATCTGGGGCCAGCCGACACGTTCACCCACGAGGAGACAATCGACCGCGTGGTTCCGGGCAGCGGCCCGGTCTCGATCAGTTCCTTTGTCTACGGGCTCCAGCCGGGCGAGTGGAACGTCACCGGCGAGCTGGTCCGGGCGGGTAGCGCAACTGGTCACCGAGGGCGTCTGCGCCCTGAACCGCTCAGCCCTGCCACTTGGTCGTGGCGTCACTGGTCGGTGCAGACCGCACCCCCAGTGCCAGTCAAGACGCGCTGGGCCTTGACCGCGCCGCTGGCACGGATCCCGGCGGTAATACCCGGCAGTTACACCGCACTGTTCATCGTCGGGCTCACCGTCGCCTTCGCGATGCAGTTCGCGCTCCTCGCAAGCGAGCAGATCGCAATGCCGCGCTCGCTGCTCGTGTCGCTGCTGGCGCTCGCGGCCGGCCTCATTGGGGCGAAGGTCTGGTATGCCGCGCTCCATCCAGATGAGTCGATCCTCAAAGGAGGCTGGGCGGTCGACGGTTTCCTCGTCACCGCATTGCTCGTAGCGCTCGTCGCGCTCGTCGCCTTCGGTCTGCCGATCGGCGCATACCTTGACGCCACCACGCCCGGCCTGTTCTTAGCTGTGGCGATTGGCCGGCTCGGCTGCTTCCTGACCGGCTGCTGTGCGGGCCGGATCACGGCGTCGCGTTGGGGGATGTGGTCGTCGGACCGCCGGGTCGGTGCGCGTCGCATCCCGACTCAGCTCCTCGAATCCGGCGCCGGTCTGCTCATCGGCCTCGCCGCACTCCCGCTCACCCTGGTCCACATGCGCGCCATTCACGGCGCCGTTTTTGTGGCGGCGTTGGCTGTCTACCTGGTCGTTCGCCAGCTGCTCCTGCGGCTCCGAGCGGAGTCCCGCATGTATTTGTGGCAGCGGAGCCCACTCGTGCATCAGCACTCCTAAGACTCACATAGGCCAACGCGGAGCCTCTAAGCGCTCTCTCAGGTCTGTCTCATCGCCATCTCAGCCGGCCGCACGATCCTCGTTGGGAAATCCTGGAAGTTTTGTGGCGCCCCTATCCGGTAGGCGTGATTCGACATGACATGCCGAGTTGCCGAGTCGGCGCCCGCGTCGCACTTTCTGCCACCTTTGAACCTTGCTATACCGAATTCGAGGCCAGACATGACCCGCCGATCCCCTTCAAGGTTTCGAGCCGATCGTTCATTGCCAGCCCATCAACCGGTGCCAACGGGCGACGGACTTCCTCGCTGGCTTCGAATCGGTGTGTTTGCAACGGTTGTTCTTGTCGTTGGCATCGTGGCTGCCAACCTGGTCATAGGCCGGCTGCAGCCACCCGGTGCGCCGGAAGCGAACGCTCTGCAGGTCCACGTGAGCATGGCCGGCTATGACCCCGATCTGCTGACCGTCAAGACCGGCCAATTGGTCAAGATCCAGCTCGCCAGCATGGACACGTCGATGCACAGCGATGGGGGCGGCTGGCACCAATTCGCGATCGATGAGCTCGGATTGAACTGGAAGGTTGGACCCGAGAGTAGCCAGGTGTTCAGCTTCACGGCGCCGGTGGCGCCCGGTACGTACACGTACTACTGCGACGTCTGCTGTGGCGGGAAGGCTAACCCCGCCATGCAGGGCAAGCTGACGGTCACCGCCTGATGGAGGTCGTGACGAGCGCATCCCTCCCGCGCACGAGACTGTTCCTGCTCGTCACGGGCCTTGTCGTCGCCGCTTCGGCCGCCGCCATTATCGCGACCGGACACGGAGCTGCCGACCACGGGACTCTATCCACACTGAGCGTCCCTGCGATCATCGGGGCGGGCGTCCTCGACGGCTTCAACCCTTGTGCGTTCGGGGTCCTCATCCTCTTCGCGACATTCGCCCTCGGGTTGGCGTCCCGCCAATCGGTGGGTCTGGACGGTGAGGTCAGCGGGCCAGACACCCGGGCCGCGAGCCGGACCGTGCTCGGCCTGGGAGCCTTCTTCGTCGTTGGCGTGCTAGTCACCTACTTCTTGCTCGGGCTCGGCCTGCTGACCGTTGTCGCCACCTTCACCCGTTTCGGCGGTAACCACCTGCCCAGCCGATTCGCCGCGCTTATCGCCATTGGTCTCGGACTGTGGATGCTTCGTGACGTCCTCCTGCCGGACGTATCGTGGAAGCTTGAGGCGCCCCACGCCCTGCACGGCCGAATGCGGGACTGGGCTCGCACCAGTTCTCGCCTCGCGCTCTTCGGTGGAGGCGTGCTCATCGGCCTCTGCACCGTGCCATGCAGCGGCGCGGTCTACCTCGGCGTCGTCGCCTTACTTTCGGTGAATGGAACCGTTGGCGCAGGGCTAGGCGGGCTGGTTCTGTACAACCTTGCCTACATCACCCCGCTGGTCGCGCTGCTCGTACTCGCCAGCCGGCCGGGCCTCATTCGTGTCATCAACCGCTGGCATCTCCAGCATGCCGGCGGCAGCAAGCTTGTCCTCGCCATCGTCGTCCTTGTCCTTGGGTTCGCGATCCTTGTTTCCGTCTGAGGGTCCGGCGCCGGTGCCAGCTCAGGCGGCTCGCGCCTTATCGTCAAGCTTCGGCTCGGTGCCCAGATCGTCGTAGCGCTTCCAGCGGTAAACGAGCGTAGAGACGATCCAGCTGACCACGAATAGGCCCACGATCGCGGCCCCCAGGAGGCCCATATCAAGTTGTCCGGCGACGCCCCAAATCCCGCCCGATAGCCCGAGCTCCGCGCCGATGACGTTGAGCGCCTCGATGCCGCCGATGACGAAGGCGATTAGCACCGAGACGAGGGTGATATTGAGGTTGTAGTAAAGCTTCCGGATCGGCTTGATGTACGCCCAGCCGTAGGCTCCGAGCATGAGTACGCCGTCGGTCGCGTCGACGAGAGACATCCCCGCGGCGAAAACGGCCGGCAGCAGGAGGATGTACCAGACCGGGACATGCGAGGCCCCCGACGTCGCAGCCAGCCCCAGCAGCGCGACCTCGGAGGCGGTGTCGAAGCCGAGCCCAAATAGAACGCCGAGCGGGTACATGTGCCAGCTCTTGCGGATCATCCGGAGGGCCGGGCGGAAGACCCGGGCGAGCAGTCCCCGATTCGACAGGTAGTCCTCGAGCGACTGCTCGTCGTACGACCCACCGGTCGAAACCTTGCGGAACATGCGGTAGATGTCGAGCAGAACAACGAGGTTGATCAGGCCGATGGCGAGCAGGAACGTCGCCGAAATGGCCGTCCCAATGAGGCCACCGACCGACCGAAGCGTCGGCACGTCGCTGACGAGGCCCGCGGAGACAGCGATCACGAGCGATAGGGCGACGACGATCGTCGAATGCCCGAGGGAGAAGAAGAGACCGACGGCGACCGGCCGCTGGCCGTCCTGCATGAGCTTGCGCGTGGAATTGTCGATGGCCGCGATGTGGTCTGCGTCCACGGCATGGCGAAGGCCGAAGCTGTAGGCGAGGAACGCGGTCGGGAGCAAGATTGGATACGACGCCGCTGCAATGAGGACGAGGCCCCAGGCCGCCACGTTAAAGACGAGCAGGAAGGCGTAGAGTCGAACCAGGCGCTGCCTGAGTTCTGGAGAAGCGCCAAAGAGCCGAGTTGCCGTGAAGATCACTGTCGTCTCGCCTTCAGGACGCGGACGCCGAGGCCGCTGCTGTCCGCCGTGCCTTCAACTGTATACTGCGCCAGTGTAATTGCCACTAGTTGCAGCATGCGTTCCGGCTGGTGGGGAGAGAGACATGAATGCCGCACAACGAATCCCTGCGGCCCGGCTCGCCGAGCCATGGTCGGGCGTCCCGGAGTGGCTTCGGGCACGTGGCCTTCGATGGACGCCGCAGCGACGTCTGCTGATCGAGGTCCTGGCCGGTATAGACGGCCACGTCACGGGCGCCGACCTGGTCGAGCGCTGCCGGAGGCTCGACCCAGAGACCATCCCTTCGACGGTCTACCGCACCCTCGACGTCCTCGAGGAGATAGGCCTGGTCAGACACGGCCACGGAGCGGACGGTCGCGAGGAGTACCACGTCCTGCCGGCGGTCGAGCACGGCCACCTGTATTGCGGCGGCTGCGGTGCCGTCGAGGAGATCTCAGAGGACGAGGTGGCTGCCGTAGCCGAGCTGTTCGGTTCGCGCCACGTCTTCGCCGTAGACGGCTCGCACATCACGATCGTGGGCCGGTGCCGGGCCTGCCAGGGCACGCTAGAGGCGTAGAGCCCCGCATGTCGCTGGCGCTCTAGCGGACCGTTTCTATCCGCAGACTCAGGTCTGACTCATCACGTTCTCAGGGCCAGGATCGAGGATCAACCCGACCGACGAGAAGCGTCGATTTGGAGTATCGACCGGGCACGAACGGAGAGACATGGGCAGTGACGATTTCGGGGGCGGGCTGTGGATCCTCGTGGCAATCAACTCTGTCATTTTCATCGGGTTCGCGGCCACCTTCTTCCACCCGCACACCAAACGCGACTGGCGGGTCATGGGTGCCTATTCGGCGTTCATCGTCGCCCTCTTCACTGAGATGTACGGGTTCCCGCTCACGATATACGTGCTTTCGGGCTGGCTCGGGTCTACGTTCCCGGCCCTTGCTCCGACCCACGCGGGCGGCCACCTTCTGAACGATCTCATAGGCTGGCAAGGCGACCCGCACCTAAGCCCGTTCCACCTGGCCAGCTACCTGGTGATGGGCGCCGGATTCTTGCTGCTGGCCAAGGCCTGGCCCGTTCTTTGGAAGGCTCAGCGAGAGAATCGCCTCGCGGTCAGCGGACCATATGGCTCCATGCGCCATCCTCAGTACGTCGGTTTCCTGCTGATCATGGCGGGCTTCCTGCTCCAATGGCCGACTCTACTGACGCTGGCGATGTTCCCCGTTCTTGCCTTCGCCTACACCAGGCTCGCGATCTCCGAGGAGCGCGAGGTACGGACTCAGTTCGGTCCCGAATACGAGACATACGCAGCCACGACACCTCGGTTCATTCCGCACCTCGGACGGCGGCGATCAGCGCAGGCGGCGTGACGTCTGACGCGCTAAGTCCATCCCGCAATTCCAAATTGAGGTATCCGACAATGACCACAGACACCAGCGACCACTCCATTCACGGCGCCGCCCAGCAAGCCACTCCTGGCAAGATCGGCCCTGGACAAGCTCGATCACGCTGGCTCCTCCCGGGCGTCGCAGCCGGTATTGTCGCGACTGCGCTCGTCATCACCGGTGTCATTTCGCTGACCACGCTGGTCTACGTGGGAGTGTTTGGGGGGATGATAGTCATGCACCTCGGTCACGGTGCCCACGGCGGCCAAGGTGCCCACCTCGGTCACGGTGCCCACGGCGGCCAAGGTGCCCACGGCGGCCAAGGCGTCGGTGGCTCAGTCGACAGTGGAACGCCGGAGGGCGATCGCGCCAGCTCGACTGATAGGCCGGCCTCCCATTCTTGCCACTAAAAGCCAGACGTACCCTGGGGCGCATTAACCGCGACCGGTTGCCATGCGAAGCCGGACGTATCCGGCTCGACGGGCTCGCCGTCACCGGTGAGGGAGACATCGACCTGCGCGGGTTCTTCGGCGTCGATCCGTCGGTTCGGCCCGGCTTCACGTCGATCCGTGGAACCGTCCACCTCGACAGCCCGGCGTCGGCCGAGGAGTTGCGGAGGCTCCGCGACCACGTCAACGCCCACTGCCCGGTGCTGGACATCATCTCCTCACCGACGCCAGTCACGTTCGAGCTAGTCACCACAGATGGCGTCGACGTCGCGTAAACGGGAGGGAGGGCCGTCGTCGTCGCTCGAGGGCGGCCACAACCCGATCACGGACGACGTCAGCCGTGTTGGCCCCGGTCCGCCGCCCGGCGATCGCATCGACAGCCCGCTCGCGCACCCACCGACTCAGCGTCGCGGCGAGCAGGACGCCTGTGATCGAGAACTCGGCGAGGCGGGCGGTCGTTTCGAGCCGGCCGACCATGGCCTCGGCGCGGCTGATGAATCTGCGTTCCACGGCGACGACATAGGCGGCGAGGGCGAAGCCGACGGCGGTAATGCTCGACGGCGCTCCCTGGCGCGTGTTGTCCGAGACCAGCCCATTCCGAGGATTGGTCTCTTTTAGAAAATAGCCAAATGTGTCGCGCTGGAGTCTCTCCAACGCTTCATCGCCCGGCGACTCGCGACTCATTCTGGACGCCTCCGCCCGCCTGGTCGAGATCGAACGCGACCGGGATTGAAGCCGTCCGCATGCGCGATCTCCCACATCACCTTTACGCTAGGACGCTGGACAATGCTGGTCATAACCCTCCAGGCATTGTCGGCACCGACCTCGGTGGTCTGAATCGCAGGACAGCAAAGTGGAGATGACAGAATGATGAACGGTATTGGTTGGGGCACGGACGGGGCAGGCTGGATCTGGATGATCGTGGTGGTCATCCTCGTAATTGTCCTGATCTGGTTCTTCAGTGTCGGCCGCCCTGGACGCGACCAGTCGCCGAAGGACGACGCAGCAGAGGCGCTTCGTTCCCGTTTCGCCCGAGGAGAGATCACAGCGGAAGAGTACGAACAGGCTCGGCGCGTGCTTGGGATCAAGTGAATGGGTGGTGCGGCCCTGACTCCGGACCACTGGCCTGGGTGGATCCACGGGCCGCTGAGCCAACTAGAGGCCGACATCCTGCCTACTTGCCATAGCGACGGATCCCTTCAAGCTTGGTCCGCTTGAGGAGGAGCGCGTTCATGGCCACCAGGAATGAGCTGCCGGCCATACTGATGGCTGCGATCTCAGGCCGGAGGACGAACCCGAACCACGGGTAGAACAGGCCCATCGCGATCGGGAAGGCGACCGTGTTGTAGCCGACGGCCCACAGCAGGTTCTGCCGCATCTTCCGGACGGTAGCTCGTGACAGGGCGATCGCGCCCAGGACGTCGACCGGGTCGCTCTTCATGAGCACTATGTCGGCCGTTTCGACGGCTACGTCCGTGCCGGCACCGATTGCGATTCCGACGTCCGCCTGGGCTAGCGCCGGTGCGTCATTGATCCCGTCACCAACCATCGCCACAAGCTTACCTTTGGCCTGGAGTTCCTTGACCTTGGCGGCTTTCTGGCCGGGCAGAACCTCGGCAAACACGGCGTCGAGACCGAGTTCGGCGGCAATGCGGTCAGCTGTCGCCTGGTTGTCGCCGGTTAGCATCGCGACCTGGATGCCGAGGTTGTGCAGGCGGTCGATCGTCTCCTTTGCGCTCGGACGGACCGCGTCGGCGATCGCGATCAGACCCCCGGCCTTCCCGTCGACGGCGACGCGAACCACCGTGCGGCCCGCGCCCTCGAGTTCGTCGGCCCGGGCGTTCAGGGCGTCGAACGAGACCTTCCGATCCCGCATGAGCTTGGCATTCCCCACCAGAACTGCCCGGCCGTCGACCTTCGCCTCGAGCCCGTGGCCCGGGACGGCCTGAAAGTCGGTCGCGCCGACGAGCGCGAGCTTGCGTTCCTTCGCCGCGTCAACGACGGCCTGGGCGAGTGGATGCTCGCTCGAGCCCTCGGTCGAAGCCGCCAGTCGGAGGACCTCGTCCTCACTCAAGGGGTTGCCCGCGACGACAACCTCGGTCACTTTCGGCTGGCCGATCGTGAGCGTGCCGGTCTTGTCAAAGATGACTGCGCTGATCTTGGAGGCCTGCTCCAAGGCGGTCGCGTTCTTGAATAGGATCCCGTTGAGTGCGCCGAGGCCGGTCCCGACCATGATCGCGGTCGGCGTTGCCAGGCCCAGGGCATCGGGGCAGGCGATGATGACGACGGTGATGGCGAGGGTAAGGGCGAAGATGAACGTCGATCCACCGATCGTCAGCCAGCCGAAGAACGTCACGAGCCCGAGGACAACGGCCGCGGCGACAAGCCACTGGGCGGCTCGGTCGGCGAGTCGCTGGGCCGGTGCCTTGGAGTTCTGGGCCTGCTGAACGAGCTTGACTATCTGGGCCAGTGCGGTATCCGCGCCGACCTTGGTAGCTTTGAACCGGAATGTGCCGGTCTTGTTGATCGACGCGCCGATGACGTTCGAGCCGACTGTCTTCTCTACCGGGACGCTCTCGCCCGTGATCATCGATTCATCGACGCTCGATGCGCCATAGACGATGACGCCATCGACCGGCACCTTGTCGCCGGGTTTGATAAGGACGACGTCGTCGAGCACGACCTCCGATGTGGGGACCTCGACCGGCTCGCCGTTGCGGATGACGGTTGCCTTGGGTGGCGTCAGGTTAAGGAGAGCTTTCATCGCGTCCGAGGCTCCGGCCCGGGCCCGCATTTCGAGCCAGTGGCCGAACAGGACGAACGTGAGCAGCACGACCGCCGCCTCGTAGAAGACCTCGCCCTTGAACAGGAAGGTCCCAGCAACACTGAACAGGTAGCCGCTGCCGACTGACAGCGCGACCAGGACCGACATGTCGAGGGTGCGATGCCGGAGCGCTCGGTAGGCGCCGACGAAGAACATCTTCCCGCTCCACAGGACGGCAGGCGTGGCCAGGAGGAAAGCCAGGATGTTCGCGTCGACGCCGAACGGCGTCCCCACGCGGATCTTGAAGACCTCGGTCGCCAGCGGCGAGTACAGGAAGATCGGGATCGCCAGGATGAACGCGACGATGAAACGGTTCCGCATATCGCGGACCATCGCCTCCATCGTCATCCCGCCGCCGTGGCCCATGCCATGGGCGGTCTGAGCCATCTCACCGGAGACGGGCGTGCCCGCGGCCGGGGCGGCCGCCATGGCGTGGCCGGCGTGTTTGTCGTGCGGCCTGGCCGAAGCGGCGGCTGGGGCGATGGCAGCTCCGATGGCCGCCGTGCGTTCGCCCTGGCAGAGATGGCTTGGCACGATCTCGCCGCCGCATGAGCAACCGAACGCCTCGATGAGCTGTCGGACGTCGGCCGCGTCCAAGGCTTTGTCGTCGTACGCGACGGCTACCGTCTGCGAGACTGGATTTGCCTCGGCCCGCTCGACTCCCTTGTGGCGGCGCAAGTATTGCTCCAAAGCACCTGCGCTACTGGCTCGCAGGAGGCCCCCTGCGTCGAACACTCCACTGCTCATGAGTTTGCTCCGTTCAAAACTGCCCGGCCCATTGTCGGCCGCGACGCAACCATGCCGTGCGCGGTCAGGCCATTGTTGACCGCGCTGTGCTTCTAGTCCCCGATCGTAGTTGAGGCGCCTGAATGGGAGATGAGG
>JAYVMQ010000302.1:0-6672 GCA_043758855.1 Chloroflexota bacterium | reverse complement strand
CCGGGTCCTGCAGCTGATCACCGATCGCGTCCGCGAGCTAGCCCACGCCCAGTACGCCGCCCTGGGTATCGTGGATCCGGACGGCGGCATCGAGCGGTTCATTACCAGCGGCATCAACCGGGCGGAGCGCGAGCGGATCGGCGCGCCGCCACACGGCCACGGCCTCCTGGGCGCGATAGCGCGCGAGGTTCACCCGGTTCGCGTTCACGACATCGCCCACGACCCGCGCCGCTACGGCTTCCCGCCAAATCACCCGCCCATGCACTCGTTGCTGGGTGTGCCGATCGGGGCCAAGGGCCGGTCCATCGGACGGCTCTATCTGACCAACAAACTGCCCTCCGGCGACTTCACCGAGGACGACGAGCGGCTGGTCGAGATGTTCGCCTTGCATGCCGGCATCGCTATCGAGAACGCCCGCTTGCACGAGCAGGTCCAGCGACTGGCGATCGTCGAGGAGCGCGAGAGGATCGGCCGCGACCTCCATGACGGCATCATCCAGAGCATCTACGCGGTCGGCCTCTCTCTTGAGGACGTTCCGGACCTGATGGAAGACGAGCCTGAGGTCGCCAAAGCGCGAGTCGAGCGGGCCATCGATTCGCTCGATCAGTCCATTCGCGACATTCGCAACTTCATCTTCGGACTGCGGCCGGAGTTGCTCGAGCAGGCCGGTCTCGTTGGGGGTCTGGCCGCCCTCGCCGACGAGTTCCGCGTCAACAGCATGGTCGATGTTGATCTAGATACTGCGGCCGTCGATGAGTCGGACCTGCCTTCGGAAGTCGTCGCCCAGCTGCTGTCCATCGCGCGTGAGGCGCTAAGCAATATCGCCCGCCACTCCAGGGCGACCCAGGGCCGCGTTCACATCGAAACCCGCGGCGATGTCGTGGAGTTGATCATCTCCGACAACGGTGTTGGCTTCGACCAATCCAAGCCCCGCAGCGCCGGCCATCAGGGCCTGGTCAACATGAGTGCGCGGGCCGCATCGATAGGCGGCAAGTTGAAGGTTCAGAGCGAATCTGGCGTCGGCACGCGTATCATCGTCTCAGCGCCCCGTCGCGAGCCCTCTAGCGGGGTCCTGGAGCGAGGACAGGAATGACCGACCACATCGAAGGACGACCTCTGCGGCTTCTCGTGGTCGACGACCACGAGGTCGTTCGCCAGGGCCTCGTGTCGCTGCTGGAGCGTCGAGAGCACTTCCAGGTCGTTGCCGAAGCGGGCACCGCGGCCGAAGCGGTCGAGATGGCCCGTAAGTTCGAGCCGGACCTGGTCATCATGGATGTCCGCTTGCCGGATGGCTCCGGGATTGAGGCTTGCCGCGAGATCAGGGCCGAATTCCCGACCACACGGGTGGTGATTCTGACAAGCTACCCGGACGAGGAAGCCGTTCTGTCGGCGATCATCGCCGGCGCCTCCGGTTACCTCCTCAAGCAGATCCGGAGCCGCGACCTCGTCAGCGCCCTGGAGTCCGTCGGTCGGGGCGAGTCTCTGCTGGATCCGGCCGTGACGGAGAAGGTTCTGGACCGTGTCCGCCGCATCGCCACCGGCACATATACCGATGAGCTGGCCCAGCTGACGCAGCAAGAGCAGAAGATCCTGCTGCTCGTTGCCGAGGGCAAGACCAATAAGGAGATCGCCTCAGAGGTCTTCCTGTCGGACAAGACGGTCAAGAACTACGTCAGCTCGATCCTTTCCAAGTTGAACCTGGAGCGCCGGGCTCAGGCGGCAGCTTTCGTCGCCCGACATCGAATGAAGGGCGGGGCGTAGGCGCCAACGCCGCAATAGCACACGCACCGGCCGGCGCCCCGTAAACTCCACCTCATGCGTATCGTCAGCGCCGATGAGGCCGTCTCCGAAATCAAGTCAGGCCAGCAAGTGTTCATGCACGGCGCGGCCGCGACGCCGTCCGTGCTGCTCGATGCGCTGGTGCGCAGGGCGCCAGAGTTGCGGGACGTCAAGATTGTCCACATGCATGCCGAGGGGCCGCATCCGCACTTGGACCCGAGCATGCAGGGCCACTTCCTGCACAAGGCTCTGTTTATCGGCCCGAACGCCCGCCAGGCCATCAATGAGGGTCGCGCCGAGTTCATCCCGGTCTTCCTGTCAGACATCCCGCGGCTGATCGATCAGAAGTACCTGCCGCTGGACGCGGTCCTGTGCAACGTCAGCCCGCCCGACGAGCACGGTTTCTGCTCCCTCGGGACCTCGGTCGATGCGATGCTTAGTGCCGTCCGCAACGCGAAGTCGGTCATCGTCCAGTTCAACAAGTCGATGCCGAAAACTCTCGGGGACAGCTTCGTCCACATCAGCAAGATCGACTACGCGGTCGAGGTCGACCAGCAGCCCTACGACCACAACCCCGGCGATGCCGGCGAGGTTGAGTTGAAGATCGGCGCCTTCGTTGCCGACCTGGTCCAGGACGAGGCCACCCTGCAGATGGGCATCGGGGCCATTCCGAGCGCTGTGGGCAAGCTCCTCTACGACAAGAAGAATCTTGGCGTTCACACCGAGATGTTCACCGACATTCTGGTGGATCTCGTCGAGCGTGGGGTCGTGACCTGCGAGGCTAAGGAAGTAAACTGCGGCAAGATCGTGACCTCGTTCATGATGGGCACGGAGCGGCTGTACAAGTTCGTCGACAACAACCCGATGGTGGAGATGCGGCCAGTCGACTACACGAACGACACCTCCCTCATCCGCCGATTCAAGCGCATGACCGCCATCAACTCGGCCATCGAGGTCGACATTACCGGCCAGGTATGCGCGGACTCCATCGGCAGCCGTATGTACAGCGGTGTCGGCGGGCAGATGGACTTCGTACGCGGCGCCGCTCTGGCCGAAGAGGGCCAGGCCATCATCGCCCTGCCGTCCACCGCAGTTGGCGGCAAGTTCTCACGTATCGCTATGGCCCTCAAGGAGGGTGCCGGCGTTACGACCACGCGTTCCCACGTGCAGACGATCGTCACGGAGTACGGCGTCGCCCAACTCTTCGGCCAGAGTCTGAGAGAGCGGGCCAAGCGCCTGATCGCGATTGCCCACCCCGACTTCCGCGACGAACTGACGGTCTACGCCCGCAAACACCACGACCTGTAAGGCGCGTCGACGAAGCACGGAGAACTGACCGAGGCCTGCCTTCTGGTCCAACTTGCCCGGAGTGACAGTCTGTCATCCGATCGGAGCCCGGCGGCGCTTTGTCGAGCTGCGCGGGCCAGCCGGGTGCGGGAGTCACGCTCGCGGCCACGCCTGGTGAGCGGTTTGCGGACGGTCCGGGTCGCCCTAGTGGCGGTCGCACCCGGCAATTGGCCGACCCATCTCCCACAACTCTCATCACAGGCAAGTTGGACTATGTGGCTGGCGGCCCGAGGGGTATCGGCAGCAACGTCGGATGCGTGCGGCCCGAACCGTCACCCAACTCCAAGCCCGCCGGCCCGCTGAGCACGAGCCAAGCAAGCTTGGCGGGCCGAGGTGGCGACGAGCACCGGACCGAGCACGAGCCAAGCAAGGTGTCGCTTGGGCCGATAACACAGCGACCACAACATGTGGGGTGCGTCCTGACAACGGCGTGAGCGTGAGATCGCCTTGGCCCGCTTGACGGAAGCCTTCAGCTCGCCACACTCACTTCGAGGAGGCCCACCGAAAAGATGTCTAACCCAGGCGATGACACCGCATTGATAATCCCGGTCGTTCTTCCGGGTGCTTTGGATTCCCTCCGTCGCCGGGCCACCCCCGATGCCACGGAGGGACTCTCGCCTCACGTGACATTGCTCTATCCATTCGAGCGGCCCGAGGCGCTCGACGACGGCATTCGGGGACACCTCAAAGGAATCCTCGCTGGACATAGGCCGTTCTCGTTCCGGCTCGTGAAGCGTGGGGAATGGCCCGGAGTCTTGTTTATCTCGGTAGAGCCCGAGACGCCGTTCAGGGCCCTCTATCGCGACCTGCTCGCGGCATTTCCGGCATTCCCGATTCATCGAGGCATGCTCGACTATGTGCCTCATCTGACGATCGCCGTCGGTCAGTCCGCGAGCGCGATCGGCGTCCGGAACGACCCAGCTTGGGGACTGCTGCCTGTGACTTGCGAGGCGCAGGTCGCGGATCTGGTTGTTCGGGGCCCGGATGGATGGGCCGTGAGATGGCGGTTTGACCTGCGGATGCCGCCGCGACGCAAGGGCTGACTCAGCCCTCGGGCAGACCGGCCTCATCTCCAGGCATACCTCGATGAGTTCGTCTTCCGATTCAACCGCCGCACAAAGCCCGAAGCCGCCTTCCAGACCCTGCTCGGGCTCGGCTCGAAACTGCACCCGATCCGCCGGAGCGCCATCACGAAGGCGACCGACTGCCCTACTACTACGAGGGCGACGAGAACGACGGGAGCGACCCCGTCAACGACGTCAGTCTGTATGACGACTGACAGATAGAGACGGCCAGGAGGGCAACGTGCGCACGACTTACGAGAAACTGGTCCGGGACGGGATACCTGCCCGCCTCGATTTGTCTGCTGTCCGCTACGCGATCCGCGTCGCCTCGCCCGATGAAATGTCGAGTCTGCTTCACGCGAAACTCGATGAAGAGGTCGCTGAGTTACGCGAAGCGGTCTCCGATACCGACGTTATCGATGAGATCGCCGACACGTTGGAGGTCCTATTGGCTCTGGCGTTGCAACACGGTGCTGACGAGGAAATGGTCCGGGCGCGACAAAGCGCGAAGCGCACAGATCGGGGTGGTTTCGAGCGTGGGATCGTTCTGCGCTGGACCGAAACGTAGGCTGGCGACGGACCCGTCTGGCGACGGAAGGCCAAGAGGCTCGTCCTAGCGGTGCCTCAATGCACCCCACATGTTGTGGCCGATGTGTTATCGGCCCAAGCGATAGCGAGCTTGGCTTCGAAGGTGCGTGAGCGAGGAGTACGAGCCAAGCCAGCCTGGCCCTACGCCAACGGAGGAATTCGCTCGCCGCCTTCAGCCGGGTGTAAAAAAGGATGAACGCCGGGCGTCCCCTCCGGCGTTCATCACGCGAGAAGTCTCGCCGTCCGTACACCGGCTGCGCAGTGCCGAATGGCACTCAGCAAGGGGGAACCTCGGTCCCGCCCAGGAGGGCGCACTGAGAGGGCCCCCAAAGACCCGTATCAACCGGTCCGTTGGCACCGCCGGACCGACCCTCGAGTCGGCCATTACCCACCCACTGGGTCGCGCGACTCCCATCCCGTCCCGTACCTTCGCGGGCCATATGGCCCCCGGTGTTAGGGAGCCCTGCCGCTACGGGCCGAGGGGCGTGCGGCGCACCATGTGGCACATGCTCGCCGACTCCCAGTTACCGATGCGCCGACTGCTCATCGTCAGTCAGCACCGCGCCGCCACCGAGGCTCTCTGCGATCACCTCTCGCGCCATGGCTTCATCGTCGCTCAGGCGTCCTGTGAGTCCGCCGCGCGTGAGGGCGCAACGGCCCGGCCGGACGTGGTGCTGCTCGATGCGGACGTCGCTGGGGGATGGCGGCCAATGGTGGCAGCGCTCAGCGATCTGATCCCCCCCGAACGGATCGCAGTCCTGGCCTCCTATTGGCATGCGGACGAGCAGCGCGAGGCGGTCGCCAGCGGGATTGGCGGAACCTTGCTCAAGCATTTGGACGGAAGCGCGCTGGCCCGCCAGCTGCGTGCATTGAGTGAACCGACCATCGTGACGAATAAGTCGACTCCCGAGTTTCCAGGCATTCCAGCCATCATCGACGGCTCTGAGGCAATCGCCTACGTCGAGACGCGGATCAGCGAGGGCGCTTGCGCCTACCCGATCACGCCCTCCACGACGATGGCCGCGGTTTATCAGGTCGCCGTCGCGAACGACACCCCCAACCTGTGGGGCACGCACCTGAAGTTCATCGAGCCGGAGTCGGAGCATTCGTCCGCATCAGCCGCCGAAGGCTTCGCCCTGGCAGGCGGCCGGGTAACGAACTTCACCGCGGGCCAGGGCCTCATCCTCATGAAAGAGGTTCTGTACGTTATAGCCGGCAAGCGCCTGCCGGCCGTCTTCCACATCGGCGCCCGAGCTCTGACCAGCCAGAGCCTCAACATCCACGCCGGTCACGACGACGTCATGGGCGTCGCCGACTGCGGCTGGGGCATCTTCTTCGCCCGCAACTGCCAGGAAGCCGCAGACCTGACCGCCATCGCCCGACGCGTCGCCGAGGACAGCGAGACGCCCTGGTTCGTAGCCCAGGACGGCTTCCTGACGACCCACACCATCGAGAACGTCCTCCTGCCCGAGGACGAGCTTCTCAAGCAATTCGTCGGCGATCCGCGAGAGACGGTGCGCGACCTCTTCGATCCTGCCGACGCTCTCATGTCGGGCGTGGTGGAGAACCAGGATTCGTACATGAAGGGCCGCATCGGGCAGCGCGCCTGGTACGACCGCCTGACCGAGATCTCCGAGCGGGCCATGGCCGAGTGGGCGGCGCTGACCGGCCGCAGGTACGGCCTCATCGATGCCTACCGGACCGAGGACGCCGACTACATCATGGTCTCGATGGGGACCATGGCGGACACCGCGCTGGCGGTCGTCGACGCTCTCCGCGACCAGGCTCCTGCGGGCGAGGGCCGCAAGGTCGGCTGCGTGACCGTGACGAGCTTCCGCCCCTTCCCGGCCGAGCAACTCGCCAAAGCCCTTGGCAAGGCCAGGGTCGTGGCCGT
>JAYVMQ010000301.1:0-5224 GCA_043758855.1 Chloroflexota bacterium | reverse complement strand
CCAGCAAGTTCCAGAAGATCGGATCACGATCGGGGTGGAAGCATTCGAGGTAGGTGCCGTTCGGCACGCCCGCGAGCAGATGTGCCGCGATCTGGGGCTCTTCGTGATGGGCCATCTCGACGCCGTAGGCGAGCGCGATCGCCGCGACCCGCAACCATTCGGTCGGTCCACCGCTCCACGATGCGTCGAAGTTGCAGACGTCGATCGAGCCCGACACGATGAGATCGCGGACGCCCGCACGCGTGAACTCGCTCTGTCCCGCCGTGATCGGGAGGTCGCACTTCTGCCGCAGGACGCGCAGATCGACCCGATCGTTCAGCCAGCGGACCGGCTCCTCGAACCAGCGCAGGTTGAGGTCTCTCGTGCGCCGCGCGAAGTCGAGTGCGTCGGGCACCGTGTAGCCCTGGTTGGCGTCGACCATGAGCACGAAGTCGTCGCCGGCCGCGGTCCGCGCGACGCGAACACGGCGCGCATCCTCGGCCGGCGTGGCGCCACCGATCTTGAACTTGCAGCCCGCGATGCCGAGGCGACGGTAGTCCTCCATCTCGGCCGCGATCGCCGCGTCGGTCTGGTTGTAATACCCACCGATCGCGATCACCGGGAGTGCCGACCGGCTGCCGCCCCACACGCGCCAGAGAGGCATTCCCATGGCCTTCCCGGCCGCATCCCAGAGCGCCGAGTCGAGGGCGGCCATCGCCATAATCACCAGTCGGCGATCCCGTAAGATGTCGTAGCTGGGCGGGAGCATCAGGTCCCAGAGGCGTGCGTTTGCCGGCAGTTCCTGGCCACGGATCAACGGCAGGAGCTCGTCGCGGATGATGCGGGCGATCTCGAGCTGCGTGTTCGGCTCGTCGCCGTTGTAGGAGAGCCCGACGACCCCTTCGCGGGTCATCACCCGGGTGACCAGCGTGCACCGGCTGTCCATCGAGTACTTCGACCCCTGGAACACGCGCGGGAGGGGGACCCGCAGCGGGATGACCTCGACCCGCTCGACGTGCAGGCTGACGGGCCGCGCCGTGGGTGACGGCCCGGCTTCGGGCATGCTGAGAAGATCATCGGCGCGTTGCGTCATCCCTTGACTGCTCCACTTGTCAGGCCTGCCACCAGCCAGCGCTGGAAGATCAGAAAGAGCACGAACGTCGGCACCGTCCCAATCGTGGCGGCGGCCATCGTCTCGCCCCACCGGATGTCGCCGTAGGTCCCGGCCACCGAGTACAGGCCCACCGGAAAGGTCTCGTTCGCCTTGGAGCTGAGCAGCACCGAGGCGAAGAGGAACTCGTTCCACGACTCCATGAAGACGAACACTGCCACCGCCGCGAGACCGGGGAGCGAGATCGGCAGGACGATGCGCCGGAGCACGTCGAGTCGCGACGCCCCGTCGACCCGGGCGGCCTCATCGAGATCGACCGGGATATCTCGGAAGAAGCCGCGTAGCAGCCAGATCCCGAAGGGCACCGTCAGGATCGTGTCGGAGAGAATCACGCTCACCAGCGTGTCCTGGAGGTGCCAGTTGACCATCGTTACGTAGATCGGAACCACCAACAGGATCGGCGGGATCACGTACGCTAGGAGGATGAACCGGTCCATCAGTCGGCTGCCGAAGAACGTGTAACGCGCGAGGCTGTAGCCGCCGAGCACGGAGATCGCGGTCCCGACCAGCATCGTGGCCAGGCCTACGATCGCGCTGTTGATGTAGATCCTCGGTGAGATGGTGCCGTTCGTGAAGGCGCGGAAGTAGTTGTCGATCGTCAGGTCCGAGGGCTTCGGCAGGAGCGGCGACGCCAGGATCGCCCGTTGCGGCAGGAATGAGACGAGGACCATCTGATAGATGGGGAAGATCACCACGAGGAAGACCACCACCCCGAGCACGGTCCTCGTCCAAGCGGCTCCACCTCTCACGTTCGCCCCTCCCGGATGGTGAGTCGCAGGAACGCCACGGTGAGGACCATCAGCACGACCGCGATCATCGTCGCGTAGGCGCTAGATAGGCCGAGTTGGAACGTGCGGAACGCGGTGATGTACACCTGGACCGGGAGCGTCATCGTGGCGCCGCCCGGTCCACCGCCCGTCAACAGGTAGGTGAGGTCGAACCAGTTGAACGTCCAGATGAACCGCAGGATCAGCGTGATCGCGATGATGTACCGCAGCTGCGGGAGCGTGATGTGACGGAGTTCGCGCCAGTATCCGGCCCCGTCGACCTGGGCCGCGTCGTGGACCTCCCGTGGCAGGGTCTGGAGGGCGGCGAGGAACACGAGGATCACGAACGGAAGACCCTTCCAGACATGGGCCACGATCACCGTCAGGAGCGCCGTACTGGGTGACCCGAGCCAGGCGATGGGCTGGGATACGATGCCGACAGCCTCGAGGATCGCATTCACCGGCCCGAAGGACGCATCGAAGAGCCACCGGAACACGAACGCGGCCACAACCGTCGGCATCGCCCATGGCAGGATGACGGCCGCTCGCAGCAGCCAGCGCAGGCGGAACGCCTCGTTGAGCAGGAGGGCCACGCCGAATCCGAGCAGGATCTGCGCCACCGCCGAGGCGATGGAGAGGGTCATCGTGTTCGTGACCGTGGCCCAGAAGCTCGAGAGCGAGAGGAGCTGGGCGTAGTTGGCTAGGCCGACGAAGGGGGTGCCCAGTTCCGGTTGGGTCAGGTCGCGCCGGAGGAAGCTCGTGACGATTGTCTCCGCGACCGGCCGCGCGGCAAACAGGAGGAACACCACGAGGGCCGGCAGGAAGAGCGCGAAGCCGAAGAGGCTGCCTCGGCCCCGATCGCTGCCCAACCAAGCGAGCAACGATCGGGGCCGAGCACGCGCCCCGAGGCGCACTAACATCGGCTTCAGACTACCTGAACCGGGGCGTCCCGGTCAGCCGCCTTTGACGAGTTCGGCGATCCGTTGCGCGGCCCAGGTGGCCACGGCGGCAGGACTCTGACCCTGCTCGATCCGCGCACCCATGTCGGAGTACACCTGCTGGTTGTAGACGAGCGAGTTCTGCTTGCTGACGCTGGACGAGCCGTACGTCGGACCGGCGTAGCCGGTCGCCGCCGCCGCCGCCGCGCCCTTGTAGATGTCCGCCAGGGGCTGGATGCGGGACTGGTTGTAGAAGCCTGTGCTGTCAGCGACCGGCTTGTACTCGGGCTGGAACCCGAGCACCTCGCGACCGATGAAGCCGGCGTAGTTCTGGGCCTGGAACATGAACTCGAGGAACTTTTTGGCTTCGGCTTGGTGCGGCGAGGCGGCAGTGATCGCGTACTGGCTCGTGCCAGCCCACCCAGCGTACTGGCCACCATTCAGCGGGATCGGCACGACGCCGACCTTCGCGAGCAGGTCCGGGTTGTTCTGCTGGAGCGCACCCAGGAACGACGCTGAGTCGATCTTCATCGCGCACTTGCCCGCGATGAAGGGGAGCTTCGCGTCGTCCATGTTCATCGCGGTCCACCCAGCCGGGGTCAGCTGCTGGTCGTTGATGGTCTTGATGAAGCTCAGGACCTTGATCGTCGCCGGGGAGTTGATCGTTACGTTGCCCTGGGCGTCGAACGCCTGGGCACCGGCCGCGAGCATCAGGTCCGTTACGTAGTAGGCATCCAGACCCTTGTCGAACAGGCAGATGCCGAAGTGATCCTTGTTCGTGAGGGCCTTGGCCGCAGTGAGGATGTCATCCCAGCTCTGCGGCGGCTGTAGCCCGGCTTGGCTGAACCAATCCTTGCGGTACCAGAGCGCGTGGGGGTAGCCGATGAACGGGATGGCGTACATTTTGCCGTCCGCGGAGAGGACCTGGCGCTCACCGGCCGGGAAGTTGTCAGGCCCGAGCGCGTTGTACACGTCGGTGACGTCGGCCAGCATCCCCTTCGCCATGAGGGCGGCCGTGTTTGGTTGCCAAGTGTAGACGATGTCCGGGAGGTTGCCCGCCGCCTTCGCCGCGTCGAGCTTCGCGAAGTGGGCATCCCAGGACGTGGTCGTGACCTGGACCACAATGTTCGGGTTCGCCGCCTCGAACTGCTGGATCAACCACTGATGGGCGGTCGCGTCGTCGGGACGGTTCTCGGGGCTCCAGATCGTGAGGGTGACGGGGGCGGCCGCCTGCGTGGGCGACGCACTGCCTCCCGCCGCGCTGGGCGACGTAGTGCCGCCGCTCGGAGCGGTGCTGGGCGACGCCGTTCCTCCCCCGCCGGAACAGGCACTCGCAACCAGAACGATTGCCGTCACCGCCGCGGCCATCCGGCCGCCCTGGCGACGCCTCGACCATGCCGCTGTCATCGACACTCCTCCTAGTGGGACCTCCCGGCATGTGCCGGGCCGAGCTAGCCGGTCCGAGTCCTCGTTATCGAAACGATTCCATCGGACCGCCATGTAAGCACACGGGAGAACGCCGCGTCAAGCACCATTTAGACGTGACACGCACCGAAAGCGCCGCTATGCTATGCGCCGTGAGCGCTAAAGAGCATGGAACCGGTTCGACACAAGCGACCCGCGCGACGCTCCGGGAGGTATCTGCGCGGGCCGATGTCGCGCTGTCGACGGCATCACGGGTGCTGAATAACGGGTCGGCCAGTCCCGAACTTCGCGAGCGGGTCCTGGCCGCTGCGGAAGCCATCGGCTATCGGCCGCACGCGCTCGCGCGGAGTCTTCGGACCGGGGCGACGGGCACGGTCGCGTTCCTCGTCCCGGACATCGCCAACCCACTGTTCGGCTACATCGCCCGCGGTGCTGCGGCGCGCTTCGGCGCTGCCGGGTACTCGATGCTGCTCGCCATCTCCGACGGTCGCCCGGAGCGGGAGCGGTCCTTGATCGAGACGATGGCGAGTCGCCAGGTCGATGGCTTCCTGCTCTCGTGCACGGACGAGACCGACGCGGGACTGAGCGAGTTGCTGTCGTCACTGCGAGTGCCGATCGTCTTGCTCGATCGGGAGCTGCCGGTTCCGGGTGCTCACCGGGTGCTGATCGAGCACCGACGTGGCATCGTCGAGGCAGTGGCGCACCTTGCCGAGCTCGGCCACCGCCGCATCGCCTATGTCGGCGGTGCCGCAATCGTGCGCCCCGGGCGCGAGCGACTCGCGGGCTTCATAGCGGGCATGGCCGAGCGCCTGCCCGAGGCGGAGCCGATCGTGCGTCTCGGCAGCTTCGGACACGACTTCGGACGGACGGAGGCGCTCCGGCTCTTCGCGGACACGGCACCACCGACGGCGATCATCTCGGGCGGCAACCAGGTTTCGACGGGG
>JAYVMQ010000300.1:0-5853 GCA_043758855.1 Chloroflexota bacterium | reverse complement strand
ATGCCCGTGGAGGCCAGATCCTCAGGTTCAGTCAAGCTCAGCCGTGCGAAACCACCACCGAAGAGCTGCCGGAAGCGGGCATCGAAGGCCGTCTCGAGCGCGGTGAACGTGGACCTGAACTGAGTCGCGATCATGGCGTTGAGCTGCTCGATCAGGGCGCGCGTCTTGGAGATGGCCGCTGTCAGGTCGGCGCCTTGGGCCTCGAGGCCATCCAGACGGGTCCGGATCTGATCGTATTCCTCGGCCGCGAACGGGTTCGGGGCGCCGAGTTCGTGGAAGCGGCGACGCAACGCGGCCAGCTTCGAGGTTCCGGGCGGTTCGACGGCCGAGACTTCAGCCCATCGTTCCGTGGCTTCGCCAAGCACCGACTCCAGGGTGATGCCGGAGGAGACTTCCGCGTCGTCATCGCCGGCCTCCCCCGGGGTGGCAGACGTGGCGTCGCGCTCCCAAGACCGGGCCGCGAACACGCCGGGCGCCGCCGATAAGGCCGGCAGTTCCGGCAGAGGGGCGTCGTCGTCCTCGGTCAAAGCCTCGGGGCCGGCCCCGGCCCCGGCCCGCGAGGTTTCGTTGATGAGCATCTGGATTCCGAGATCGCCCAGGCCGGCCAGCTCCACGACGACCTGCTCTCGAATGGCGTCGAGAACGAGGCGAGCCTCCAGCTCGGCAACCTCGGCGCCACGGACTCGCTCCTGGCAGGCACGGAGCCGCTCGCGTGACCGCCCGGCCGCCGTCTCGGCAGCCGCCAGACCTGTGCGGGCAACGGCCGAGGCCGCTCGCAACTCTTGCAGCTCCAAACGGACGGCTGCCTCGCGCAATCCGGCCGCGGCCAGCTCTTCTCCCAGGGTCTCTCGCTCCGACTCGATCTCTTGCTCGCGCTTGACCAGATCGGCGGTCTGGCGCTCCAGGCTGCCGATCCGTTCCTGATCCAGATTGGCCGCAGCCGCGGCTCGGGCGCGGCGTGCCTCGGCCTCGCGGCGAGTGCCCTCGAGCGTTGCCTCCTCCGCCGCCAGCTGGTCGCGACGCGCTCGCAGCGATGCCGCCCGCGCCTCCCACTCGCGCAGCGCGGTGGCACGAGCGTCGTTCGGGGCAGCCGCGGCCGCATCACGCGCCGCCCCAAAGTTTGCGGCTTCTGACGCGGCGGCGGCCTGCTTGACCGACTCGCGGAGTCTGTCGCGGTCAGCCTCCAGGCGGGACGCCTGGGACGACCGCCAGGCAGCCTCACGGGCAATCGTCTCGAGCGCGCGGGTGGCCCTTCTCTCGGATTCCTCGGCCTCACGATGAGCGGCCGAAGCTCGACGTTCCGCCTCACGTGCGGACTCGAACGCCGTCCGCGCCGCTGCCGCACCCTGGGCCGCCTCTGTGGCCTCGCCCGTGGCCGCAGCCGCATCCGTTACGAGGGCAGAGACTTCTTCGGCCAACCGTTCGACCTCTGCCCTGCGCTCCAAGAGCGACTCGGCCCTGCCCATACTGACCACGCCCACGGCCGTAACGACGGCGCCCTGGCGAGTCACGGCGACCCAGCCGGGCGGCAACTTCGGATGGACCGTCAGAGCAGCGCTGAGATCGGGAACCCAAACGGCGCGGGCGAGCAGGCGAATGGCCGCCCCACCTGGATTGACACGAACGGCCTCGCCGAGACGCCCGCCGCCCTGACCCACGGCAGCGGCAACGGCCGCCTCGCCCGCCTCAGCCGAGCGATCACGGACGGAATCTCGGCCGGCGGGCTTCCGCAGCTCCTCAGCCTCGGCAGCGTCGAGGACAAGGACGCCCCGTTGCCCATCCAGTCCCAGTACGGCCTCACGCCCCACAACATAGCCGCGCATCGTTTCGCCAAGCGCCGCTTCAACGGCAACCCGGAAGCCGGCCTCCACTTCCAAGCCGTCCGAGAGCGGCCTGCCGCCTGCGCGACGCGCAGCCTTGGAGATGCCTCGCGTCTCATCCTCGTCGAGGCGAGCCTGAAGCACTTCCAGGCGACCGCGCAAACCCGCAGCGCGGCTGGCTGCGGCGGAGGCGCGCTCACTTGCTGTCAGACGCGCGCCCTCCCGGCGATCCAGCTCGGCGCGCATCGATTCGCGCACTGCCACCGCGGCCTTCTCGCTTTCGATGCACTGTGCCAAGGCGGCCTTCGGCCCCGCGCAGGCCGTCTCGGCCTCTCCCAGCCGCCGCGCTGCGTCGTCCGACTGCGCTCGCTCATCCGTGGCCTGGCGCTGGGCGTCCGCGAGGCGCCGCCGAGCCGTCTCGACCTCGGCCGACCGGGCCGACTCCACTCGGCGCAAGGCGGCTAGAGCCTCGCCCTGGGCCCGTTGCGCAGCGCGGGCCGCGCTCAGCTCCTCGAGCGCCTCCGCCAGCGAGCGATCCGATTCTGCCACTGCCGCGGAGAGCGCCAAGTCACGGGACGGAACCGGGGCCGCCTGCTCCCGCCGCTGGGCCGCCAGATCAGCCTCCGCCGCGGCTAGTTCCTGTTCCAGGCGCTGGCGATCGCGCTTGCCGGCGGATACGTCGGCCACGGCTCGAGCATCGCGCAGCTGCAACTCGGTCAGACGGGCACGAGCGGCTTCTTGCGCAGCCCGGCGCTCGGCTTCGATCTCCGAACCGGAGGTAAGTCCGCGGGCGATCGCGGCTGCGGCTCCTTCGGCGTCCCGCAAGGCCCCCAGCTCCGCATCGATCTGGGCCCGACCCGCGGTCAGCTGGCGATCGGCTTCGCGGGCTTGGCCGGCTGCCTCGCGCCAGCGGGATCTCGCCACGGCGATGATCGCGTGGCCGTACTCGCGGCCAGCAGTCTCTCGCGAAACCTGCTGCTCGGCCTGGGCCGCCAATCGGCGGGCTTGGGGGCGTAACTCGGCCAACACGTCCTGAACGCGAGCCAAATTCGATTCTGCCTCCTCGAGCTGTTCCTCGGCCTTCCTCTTGCGCCTCTCGTGGCGCCTGACGCCGGCCACTTCCTCAAATAGCGGGCGTCTCTCTTCCGGCCGCAGCGCCAACGCTTGATCGACCATTCCCTGGCCGATGAAAAGGAAAGCGTTGTCGGCCAGGTGTGCCGCATCGAGCAAATCCACAAGGTCCTTCAGCCGGACACGCTGCTTGTTGAGCAGATAGTCGTTCTCGCCCGAGCGGAATAGGCGTCGGCCCAACTCAACCGTCTCGAAGTCAATCGGGAGCAGGCGGTCTGAGTTTCCGAACACGAGAGTTACGTCGGCCATGCCCAAGGCAGCCCGCTTCTCGGAGCCGGCGAAGATTACGTCCTCGGACTTCCGCAGCCTCAGGGCTCGACCCTGCTCGCCCAGAGCCCAACGAAGGGCGTCCGCCAGGTTGCTCTTGCCCGAGCCATTCGGTCCCACGACTGCACTTATCCCCGGGCCGAACTCGACCAGCGTTCGCTCACGGAAGGACTTGAAGCCCTGCAGACGTAAAGCCAGCAAGCGCGCCGGTGCGGTCATCGTCGCTGCTTCGATCGCGCCGGTGCGGGCCCGATTTCCCGTGCCACTCTGCCAGCGGCGCCCTTGTCAGTCTCCGTCTTCGGGCTAGCGGAATCTCGAACTTTGCCGACTGCCTCTCGAATCGCGCGGGCAGCCGCCTCGACAGCCAGAGCAGCACCCATCCCAAGTTCGCTCAGGTCGAACTCGACCCATGGTTCGCCATCGGCGCGTGCTTGGGCGCCGCCATCGAATCTCGCCAGCTCCGGGGCCTCGGCTCCGTCGTCGGCGTGCTCACGTGCCCGATGCCGTAGCGACTCGATGGCGTCTGCGGCTGCCTCCGTCTCGGCCAGCCGGCGCGAGTGCCCCTCGCCAACGCCGATCACCCGCCCTCCGACGACGGCTTCGAGCCGGAACACTTTGTCGTGCTCCGGTCCCACGGCATCGAGCAGGCGGTATTGCGGCCTCTCGCCGGAGAGTCGCTGCGTATACTCCTGGAGTCGGCTTTTTGGGCTCTTCAGTGCACCGAGCGGACGATCACTCGTCAGCTCGGGGCCGGCCAGGGCCACCACGAACCCGCTCGCGGCGCCATACCCCAAATCAAGGTAGAGAGCGCCGACAAGAGCCTCGAAGGCGGATGCCAGCAGGGCCGGCCTACGACGGCCGCCACGCTGCGATTCGCCCTCCCCGAGCAGCAGATACTCGCCAAGTTCCAGTCGGCTGGACAATCTAGCCAGGCCGGCAGTGCTGACGATCGAAGCCCGCCGAGCGGACAGAACGCCCTCATCGTCGCCGGGGTGGCGACGGTAGAGGGCGTCCGAAATGGCCAGGCTTATGACGGAGTCGCCCAGAAACTCAAGGCGTTCGTTGTGGCCGGCGGCCAGGTCCCGATGCTCGTGCAGATAACTGCTGTGGATCAGCGCCTGCTGCAGCAGGTCGAGGTCACGGACCGGGAGCCCCAACCGCTCGGCAAGAGCGGCTGCGGGGCGCATCAGTCGTGTGTCGGGCTAGGCGGCGTGCTCGTCGATGTAGTCGACGGCGTCCTGCACTGTCCGGATCTTCTCGGCATCTTCGTCGGAGATCTCCGTGCCGAACTCTTCCTCGAGGCTCATGATCAGCTCGACGAGGTCCAGCGAATCGGCGTTCAGATCGTCAACGAACGAAGCTTCCGGCTTGGCCTCTTCTTCGTCGACGCCGAGCTGCTCGACGACGATCTTCTTGAGGCGCTCGTACGTGGTGGCCACTGATGCCCTCCTCGGGGGGTCCTGTCTCTTATGTTGACGGTTACTGAGGCCCCGGCTCCGGGGCGCTGTGCGCACCGGCGAGGGAGTCGCGAGCAATCCTCCCGAGTACACCGTTTACAAGGCGCCGGGCCGGTTCGCCACTGTAAGTGCGTGCCAGCTCGACCCATTCGGCAATCGCCACCCGGGACGGCGTGCCGGAGTGTAGCACCTCGCAGATACCGCTACGCAGCAGAGTCCGGTCCATGCGCGCCAGCTGTACTACGGGGTATTGCGGCGCCAGCCGCTCAATGACTGCGTCGATGTGGACACGCTCCTCAACAACGCGGGAGACAAGTCGTCGCGCGAACTCGGCCGTGGCCTCGTCAGCTGCGCCTTCGGCCACATGCCGTTCCAGAATCGAGCCTGCGGTCCGTTGTCCGAACTCCGCTTCGAAAAGCGCGGCCAGGACCAGGCGGCGTCCCAAGCGGTGGGAACTCACCATGTCCGAGGTGTGGACGTCGCGCGTGCCGTGCCCGTCGCCTGCGCTGCGAGCGTCGCGGGTGCTGGAGGGAGGACCGTCGGCCAAACCCGACTCCTCGCCGGCACCTTTTGTGGCCGGGCTCACTTGCCCCAGCCCCCGACACCGTCAACGACGACGGTGACCTCACCCAGTTCCAGGCCGAGTAACCGTTCCACTGTGGCTCCCACGGCCTGGCGGACCTGCTCGGCAAGAGGCTGCAGCATGTGCCCCGGCCTGGCCACGACCCAGACGCGAATCGAGGCGCGACCATCGCCGACACGGGCCCGCACCGGCGAGCCTGCCAGCCACGGTAGACGTCCACCGTGGCTGACCTTGAGAACGCCCGGCACCTCGAGCGCCGCCACTCTGACCATCTCCACGATTACGGAGTGGCTTACGGTCAGCGGGCCAGGTCTGTTATCCGGCGCCTGGTGAGGGGCTGCGTCAGCGTGCATAAAGCCACTCCCCTACTTTGCTGGACGGCGAGGCTGGCCGCGGAAAGCGTCGGCGATCAACTCCGGTATCCCGGCCCGAGCAGCCGTGGCGCCGGCCTCTACCGCGAACTCCATCATGCGCCTCTTGGCGCTGCCGTGGGTTATTAGGACCATTCCCTTCACGCCGAGGAGTGGTGAGGCCCCCATCGTCTCGTAATCGAAGATCCGTCGGATGCGGTTGGCGCCCGGCCGCATGAATAGGT
>JAYVMQ010000299.1:0-14324 GCA_043758855.1 Chloroflexota bacterium | reverse complement strand
GCCATTGGGCGGGTAGCGCCCCTCTCCCCGGGGATGTGGAAGACGACTCGAGTTGCCCCAGGCCAATCGTTGAACACCGCTCGTAACTCCTGCAACGCCAGCACGATCCGGTCCATGTCTGCGCCGCGCGTGAATCGGACGTTGAGAATGCCGGACTCGGGCGCCTCCAGTGGCGTGGTGGGCGCCGCTGAGGCACGGGCTGCAACATCGCGCGCCTCATCGGGCAGTGACGGCTCCTCGCGCTCGGGGGCGAGCGTGGCCATGTCCGACGGCGAGGGTGCCGAAGAGAGGGGCTCGGACGGGCGGGACGGGCCGACGGGCGGGACGGGCTGGGTGGGCGTGGGCACCCCGGACCTCGCCCCCGCGCCCCGCATGGGCGAGACGCGGGCCGGTGCGGGCGCCGCGGACGGTGCGGCGGCGGGCGGTTCCACTGCCGACGCGGGGGCGAACGGTTCCACTGCCGACGCGGGGGCGGCCGGCGCCGCCCCTGGCGCCTTGCCCTGGGCAGTGCCGTTGGCGTGCCCATTCCCGGTGGTGTGCCCATTCCCGTTGCCACTCCCCCAGCGGCGGCCGCGGCCGCCCCCCCGATCGCCCGCGGCCACTTCCGCCGCAATCGTTGTGGGGCCCTTAGCGGCGGCGTCTTCCCAGACCCACACGGCATCAGCCAGCAATGATGCCTCCTCGCCGCGATGGTCAACCCGCCCGGCCACGAGCAGGATCGCCCCCTCCGCGAAGGTGGCACCGCTGGTCACGTATATCCTCGGGAAGACCACCACCTCAACAGTCCCCTGCAGATCCTCAAACGTTGCCACCGCCATGGTGTCCTTGGCGCGCGTGGTCACCATGCGCAGCCCCGTCACGATGCCACCCATAACCACGCGCTGGCCGTCCAGCGACTCGTCTTTGAGGTCGCTCGAGTAGGCCGTTACGAACTGGGCGATCTGTTCGGCCAGCGAGCTGAGCGGATGCTCGGACAGGTACAGGCCCAGGAGCTCCTTCTCCCAGCGCAGCCTCTCGCGCGAAAGCGCCTCCGGGACCTGCGGCAGCGGTCGTTCCAGCGCTTCGGGGGACGAGCCCATGTCGAAGAGCGACGTCTGCCCGCTCAGTCGATCGCGCTGGGTGGCCTGCCCGGCGGCCATGGCGTCGTCGAGAGCATCGAGCAACTGCGCGGGATGCCCGAACCGATTCATCGCCCCGACCTTGATCAGCGATTCGAGCACGCGCCGATTGCCCAGTCGGAGATCCACTCGGGCGCAGAAGTCGGCCAGCGATCGGAAGTCGCCGTCGGTCCCTCGGGCATCGATGATCGACTGGATGGCGTTCTCGCCGACGTTCTTGATGGCCAGCAGACCGAACCGGATGGCGTCGTCCTCAACCGTAAATTCGACGAATGAGCGATGGACGTCGGGCGTTCGAACATCTATGCCGAGGCGCCGACATTCGGCTACCGCGGCCGCGACCTTCTCCTCGTTGTCCCGGAAGGCCGTCAGCACCGAGGTCATGTAGTCGACCGTGTAATTCGCCTTCAAATACGCGGTCTGGTATGCGATCAGGCCGTAGCAGGTGGCGTGGGCCTTGTTGAAGCCGTACCGCTCGAAGGGCTGGAAGGCGGCGAAAACGGCATCGATGACCTGCGGCTTGACCCCGCGCTCGGCAGCCTGCCGCACGAACTTCTCGCGCATTTCGCTCATGAGCGCGGACTTCTTCTTGCGGATGGCGTAGCCGAGCATGTCGGCCTCGGGGCCGGTAAAGCCGGCCAGGGCCGTCGAGGCGGACATTATGTCTTCCTGGTAAACGAAAACACCGTAGGTTCGATTGAGATACGGCTCGAGCAGCGGATGGAGATAGGTAACCTTCTCCTCGCCGTGTTTGCGCCGGATATAGGCCGGGATGTTGTCCATCGGACCGGGCCGGTAAAGCGCGACCATGGCCGCCAGGTCGAATACGGTGCTCGGGCGAAGCTCGCGGATGTAGCGTCGCATGCCCGCGGACTCGAGCTGGAATACACCGGTCGTCTCGCCCGAAGCGAGTAGCTCGAATGTCTTCGAATCGTCGAGCGGAATCTTCTCGAGGTCGATCTCCTCGCCCCGGTGCTCTCGGATCAGGTCGACGGCCTGACGCAGGATCGTCAGGTTCGACAGTCCCAGGAAGTCGAACTTGAGCAGACCCAAGGCGTCGACGGCGTGCATTTCGTACTGGGTCATGACCGCGTCCGAGTTGGTGGCGCGCTGCAACGGCATCAGGTCGGTCAATGGCTCGCGGCTGATTACGACGCCAGCGGCATGCGTGGAGGCGTTCCGGGCCACGCCCTCCAACTGCTTGGCGAACTCGATCACGCGATGGACCGGCGGCTCGTTCTCGTACATCTCCTTAAGCGTCGGGCTCGTCTCGATCGCCTCTTCGAGCCTGATGCCGAGCTGATTCGGGACCGCCTTGGAGATGCGGTCTCCCTCGCCGTAAGTCATGCCGACTACACGGGCCACGTCGCGGATGGCAGCCCGGGCGAGCATGGTGCCGAAGGTGATGATCTGGGCGACGTGATCGGCGCCGTACTTGCGGCTGACGTAGTTGATGACCTCTTCACGCCTACCGTCTTCGAAGTCGACGTCGATATCGGGCATGGTCACGCGGTCCGGGTTGAGGAACCGCTCGAACGGCAGCTGGTAGTGGATCGGGTCGACCGGCGTGATGCCCAAGGTGTAGGTCACGACTGACCCGGGGGCAGAGCCGCGGACGGTGATAGCGATGCGCTGATCGCGCGCGAATTTGGTGAAGTCGGCCACGATCAGGAAATAGCCGGCGTAGCCCATGCGGCAGATGACGTCGAGTTCGTAGTCGAGGCGAGCCTGTAACTCTGGCGTGACTGTGCCGTAGCGCCGGGCCAGGCCGGCCTGGCATTGCTTGCGTAGCCACGTCTCGATGGTCTCGCCGTCGGGCACGGGAAAGCTCGGAATTCGGAGTTGGCCGAATGGCAGCTTCAGGTCGACCATTTCGGCGATGGTGCGGGTTTGGCGGATGGCCTCGAGGTTGTCCGGAAAGAGGGCCGCCATCTCGGCCGCCGACTTCAGATAGAACTCGTTCGAGTCGAACCGCATCCGCCCGGGCGAATCGAGGTTGTTGCCGGTGCCGACGCACAGCAGCACGTCGTGAGCTTCCGACTGTTCGCGCCGGACGTAGTGCAGATCGTTGGTTACGACGTGTTTGAGCCCGACTTCCGGGGCCAGTCGGAGGAGCTGCTCGTTGAGGCGGCGCTGCTGGGCCAGGCCGTGGTCCTGCAGCTCGAGGAAGAAGCGGTCCGGGCCAAAGATGTCCTTGTACTCGCCGGCCAACTTCCGGGCCAGCTCCCAGTCGTCGACTTCGAGGGCCTTGGGGATCTCGCCGCTCAGACAGGCCGATAGGCCGATCAGGCCCTTCGAGTGCTTCGAGAGATGCTCACGGTCGATCCGGGGCTTGTAGTAGTAGCCCTCCAAATGGGCGTCGGTGGCGAGGCGGCAGAGGTTCTGGTAACCCTCCCAGTTCTCGGCCAGCAAAACGAGATGGAAAGGCTGGCTATCGGCCTTGCCTTCCTTGTCGCGCATACTCCGCCGGGCCACGTAAGTCTCGATGCCAACGATCGGCTTCATACCCTTGGCGGAGACGGCTTGGACGAACGCGACGGCTCCATACAGCGCGCCGTGATCGGTGATCGCCATGGCATCGAAGCCGAGCTTGGAGCCCTGTTCGGCGAGGTCGTTGATGCGGCCGAGCCCGTCCAACAGGCTGAACTCGGAGTGGAGGTGGAGATGGACGAAATCGTTGGGGGCGACAGTCACGGGGGCTAAGGGTACCGCGTCAGGCTGGTCGAGGACGGCGGGCGCTCGTCAGGAAACGGACTCGGCGGCCGGCGTCTCTGCCGGGCGCCCCTCGACGCGCATCTCCCAGGTGGTTCCGTCCGGTGAGTCGTGGAGTTCGATACCGGCGGCCAGCAAACGATCGCGGATGGTGTCGGCGGCAGCCCAGTCGCGGGCGCCACGAGCCCGAACCCGCTCCTCGAGGAGGGCGTCAACGAACGGCCGCACCAGGTCGGCCGGGTCCGCGGAACCTTGCACCGCCATCTCACCCAGACAAACGATCGCCGCGCGTAAGGCGGATCGGGCGACGGCGAGGGCATCAGACTGATCCGTGTCGTGAGCCCAGGACTGGATGGTTTCCTCCAGCGCCAGAATTGCGCGGACCGCAGCCGGGGCATCGCATTCATCCAGCGAGGCGGCGAAGATCGCCTCCAGCCGGGCTACCTCCTCGCGCAACGGCGCCGAACCGGTAGCGGCACCGAGAATCGGCACGCCCGAAGAGATCGGGGCGGCCGAAGACTCGCCGGTCGTCGCGCCGCCATGCGCAGCCGCGACCAACTCGGCGATCGAGACCTTGCTGCCGGCCGGGAAGACCGTGCTCCGGCCATCCTTCCGAACCGTGACGCTGCCCAGCCCAACGACGGAGCCGGACTGGGCGTCCAGGTCCAGCACCAATGCCGTGTGCCCGTCCACGCCCAGAATGAAGACATCGTCAGGCAACGCGTCTTCCAGTACTGCAAGACGGCGCTCTCCCATGTAGCAGAAGCGCGTGTCGTGGTTGCCGCCTTCGGCATTGTCGTAGTGCGGGACAACCGCCACCGGCAAGCCCAGCGGCGTCAGAAGATCCAGGCCCGGAAGCCAGGATGGCGCCTCGCCGACCTTGTAGATCTCGTAGACGGGGATCGTGTAGCGGCCCAGCGTCAGAGCCGCAGCGCTGGCCATCGTGACTGCGCCGCCAACGGCGAGCTTCTCGGCAAGCAGCCGCGGAATATCGGAGCCAACCCACTGGCGGAGCGCGTAGGACGGGCTGCCGGGGCCGGTAAAGACGAGCCGCGCCTCCCGAATCCGGACCAACGCCGTCTCGCGCGTCAAGGCGTCGGCATCGGCGGACCGGAATGAGGCCACCGAGAACGGCGCGCCGACGGTGGCCCGGAAGTAGTCGACCGTCCGGTCGGTTATGTCGTTCGCGTTCTCCTGAAACCCGTATGGAGTGTCGAGCACGACGGCCGGCACGGGCTTCTCCCCCAGACGCTCGAGCAGCGCCCGGTGGACGCGGGCCATCGTGGGCGTGGTCTCGCCAGAGCCCATGATGGTGAGGATGCGTGGCAGGGCGGTCACGCGGGCACGTCCCCCGAGAAGAGGCCGTCACGATCAGCAGCAAGGATGGCCTCGGCCAGCTCAGCCGGATGCTGGGCGTGGATGTCGTGATCGCCGGTGAACCAGGCGACGCGAGCCGGCACGCCGCTGGCCTGGGTCGCAGCCAGCGCAGCGTCCACTCCGGCCCGCTTCGCCTTCGTCCAGTCACTTTCCCCACCGTCGACTGGGACGATGAGTGCCGGAACGCGCAGAGCCCGCCACAGCTCGGCCGTCCGCTGGCCCCACATCGACTCGAGAATCGCCTTGTGGCGGTCTCGCGTGAGCCAGGGCGCGATGGTGTCGTCCGGCCGAATCTCGAAGTTACCGAGCGAACCCTCGAAGCCTTCCTCCGGCCAGTCGGCGTGGGCCGAGCGGAAGTAGGCTTCGACCGACGAACGCGGCACGCCGATCAGCGGCGGCGGCGCAAGCCGATCCCAGCAGATGTCCCAGGTCGGGAAGGCGTCGCGCAGGTCCGTTAGGCCGCCGTCCACGAGGACGATGCCGCGAGCCAGGCTCGGTTGGCGAACGGCCAGGTCAAGGATCACGTTGGCGCCCCACGACTGCCCAACAAGCACCGGCCGGTCGAATGTAGGCCCCAGGCCAGCGATCAAAACCCGCAGATCCTCGGAGATAGTGGCGAAGTCGTAGCCCGTATCCGGCTTGTCGGAGTGGCCGTGGCCGCGGAGATCCACGGCAACGGATCGGCGACCGGCCAGCGCGAGATGCCGCGCCACGCCGGCCCACAGCCGCGCGTTCGAGGCCAACCCGTGCACGAGGAGGAAGGGCGCCGGAGAGGGCGAACCATCTTCGGCTCGGGACGAGTCGCCCGACAACGGCTCCCAGCGAAGGATCCGGAGTTCAAGTCCGTCGGCCACTCTGGCGCGCCGATCCACCGTTTCAGCCTGTTCCCGCACGTTCATCTCCTGTCGCCATGCTAGCCCGCCCGGCAAGTCTGGCCGGGGCGCCACACATTACGGATCGTCGGCATGGGCGGTCCCGACGAGCGAGCCATCGAAGAAGGCGACGAGCCGGCGCTCGTACTCAGCCGGGTCAGCCGCCATCGCCCCCACATGCCCGATACCCGGCAGGATCCAGACAACGGGTTGACCGCCATGTTCTTTCGCGGCGGCGATCAACTGGTAGGCCTGCTCAACCGGGACCGCCCCGTCTCTCTCGCCGGCAACGATCGCAATCGGCCGTCCGGCCAGCCGATCAAGCGCCTCAACGGGCCTCGTATCGATCTCTTCTCCCCGCTGGCGCCCGATGGCCACCGCCAGATCCACGTAAAACGCCGGAATGAAGTACGCCCCCATCTGGTGTTTCAGGACCTGCGTAAGGTCCGCGAAACCACTGTCCTCCCACACGGCCGCGACCCTCGCCTCATCGCCGGCGGCGATGATGGCTGCTCCTGCGCCCAGAGACACCCCAAACAGGCCGATCCGTCCGGCAGAGATCCCCTTGGCGTCGCGAAGCCAATCCCATGCCCCCAGCATGTCGCGGGCCTCACCGGTCCCGCCAGTATCGCGACCGTTGTCAATCGTCGATGACCCTTCGTTCCGAAGGTCGATCACCAACACCGAATAACCATGCCGGTGTAGCGCTCCGGCCGGAAAGAGAACAGTCGTTGCCCGCTTGCACTCGTGCAGGCCGTGGGCCAGGATCACGGCCGGGGCATCGGCGGTTGGACCCGGGATCCACCACGCATCGATGGTGATGGCGGGGTCTCGGCTGGGAAACCGGACCTCCTGGTATTCGGGCATCAGATACGGCTTCGAATTGACCCAGGCATGAAAGGAAGCCGGCGTCGCGCCGCCATAGCCGCCGCCACAGTCGGGCCCCACCAGGGTTAGCCGGTCGTAGAGCGTGGCCGAGAAGATCGCCACGCAGCCGGAAACGAAACATACAAGAATGACGCCAAGACCGATCGCGAAAAACCTGGCAGGGCCGCGGGGCATTTCCAAATGCTACCCCGCACGTCGATACCCGGACGCCGCCAGCCGGATGGCCACCGCGTCGGAGCGGCGCGATCGTACAATCGGCATCGCGTCCATCGCACGAGGAAACGAATCTGAACCGCACATCCCCTTCCGTACTGCCTGGCGAACTCAGCCGCAGAACGGCGGCTGGGGGCCGCATCGTCGGCCTCGCCGCTATATTCGTGGCGTTGACTGCGTCAGTGGCCGGCTGCGGGTTCTTCTCGAACGGGCCGACTCCGGCCGCACCCTCGGGCTCCGGCCTTGGCCACTCGACACCGCCGGCGATCACTCCGTCCCCCAGCCCGACCCCGCAGCTTGTCAGGTCGATAACGCTCGTGGCCTCCCTGGGCGAACCCAAGGATGCCACCCCGGCGGGCCTCACTTGGGCCGGCATTCAGGCCACCTCCGACCGAATCGGCGCGACAGCGACTCTTGTCAAGCCGGCCACCAGGGCGACCATGGCCGCGGAGATCGAGGCGGCTGCCAGGGAGGACAGGGCGGTCGTCGTAACGGTCGGCCCAGACGCGGCAGAAGCCGTCCTGGCGGCCGCCGCCTCCCACCCGACCTCGCAGTTCCTGGAGGTTGGCATCGACGCGCCCGAAGGTGCCCCTTCCAACGTCCACGGCCTGGTCTTCGACGAGGCCGTGGCCGGCTACCTGGCGGGATACATCGCCGCCGCGTTCTCAGGGACCAGCAAGGTGGGCTTTGTCGGAGACGCGCTGGCAGACGCCTCGACGGCCAACTACGCCGTCGGCTTCCGCGCCGGCGCGACGCAAGCCAGGCCGGGTACGGCCGTGTCCGTCGGCTATGCCGGCAGCGCCGACGCGCCGGAGAAGGGTCGGACCGCCGCGGCCACGCTGATCAAGGGCGGCAACGACGCAATCGCCGCCATGCCGAGCCTCTCCGGGATCGGGGCAATGCGCGAGACCTGCAATCGCACGACTCGCCTCGTCACCGTCGGTACCGACGCGTGGCAGGTGGTGCCCGATGTGCGCCCGTGCCTGATCGCCAGCGTGTTGAACCGCTACGACAAAGCCGTCGGCACGGCCCTGCTCGCCCTGGCCGCAGGTACGGCCATGCCTCAGGAGGTAATGAACGACGTTTCGAACGACGGCATCGCGATCGGGGAACTCCACGCCGACGCCCCGGCCGGATTCCAGGCCGCGTTGGCGGGAGTGATGGCCACTCTTAAGAAGGGGCCTCCCCGACCGTTGCCGGCACCGGCCACTCCGAAGTCGTCCGCCACTCCAGCGGGGTCCAGGGCATGAGTCGCGTGACCCTGCTGGACGACGCCGGCATCGCCGAGCTTCCGGCCTCGGCCCGGCGGTGCCGCTCGGGCGCCCGGCCGGGCTAGCGAACCGCGAAACCCACGAAGACGAGGATGAAACCGGCCACGGCCACGAACCCGGACATCTGGGCCTTGCGGCGCAGTTGCGAAGCCATCAGCGAGGCAGCACTGGGCCCGTCGTCACGAAGGCGGGAGCCGCGCCAGCCTTCGTAGCGGGCGATGTTGGCCTCCTGGGCCTTCAGCTCCTGGTAGCGGCTCCAGGGGCCGCGGGCGCCGAGGTAGCCGACGGCGATCAGTGCCACTCCGAGGCCCCACAAGATCAGGTTGATCGGACCCATTTGCGGCTCCTTCGTCGGGACTACTCGACCTTGTCGAGACGTTCGCGCAGAGCCGCCTGGACCATGGCCGCGTTGGCCTGGCCACGGGTGGCCTTCATGACCTGGCCGACCAGGAAGCCGACAGCGGGACCCTTGCCGGCGCGATAGTCGGCTACGGCAGCCGGGCTGGCGGCGAGAACAGCATCGATTGCCGTGCCGAGGGCGCCTGCGTCCGAGATCTGACGGAAGCCACGCGACTCGACGATGACGGCGACGTTGGCTCCCGACGCGAAGTGCGCAGCCAGGACTTCTTTGGCGTTGGTCCCCGAGACCGCGCCGTCGGCAACCAGCTTGATGAGCGCCGCCAACTCAGCAGGGTCGACGCTGCCTGACGCTCCGCCCTCGCCCTTGGCTAGGCGCATATATTCGCCCGTGACCCAGTTGGCCACGAGCTTGGGCGAGAGACCAGGCCCGGCGGCGAGCGCGCCCTCGAACAGAACCGTGGCCGCGGCGTCGTTGACGAGGACGTCCGCGTCATACGCAGACAGGCCGTGTTGACGCTGATAGCGCGTCCGCCGTGTTGCCGGCAACTCCGGCAGTCGGGCCTTGATCTCGGCCAGCCATTCGGCTGAGGTCAGGAGTGGCGGCAGGTCCGGCTCCGGAAAGTAGCGGTAGTCGTTCTCTTCCTCCTTGGGCCGCATGTGGTACGTCGACTGGCGCCCCTCGTCCCAGCCGCGAGTCTCCAGGTGGATCGTCTCGCCGGCGTCGATCGCCACGGCCTGCCGCTCGATCTCGAATGCAATGGCTCGCTCGACGGCCCGCATCGAGTTCATGTTCTTCACCTCGACCCGGGTCCCGAAAGCCTCCCGACCGCGCGGCCGGATCGAGACGTTGGCCTCGACCCGCATCTGGCCGTTCTCCATCTCCGCGTGGGACGCGCCGATCGTCCGCATCAACAGGCGCAGCTCCTCCGCATAACGGCGGGCCTGTTCTGCCGTACGGATGTCGGGCTCGGTGACGATCTCCATGAGCGGCATGCCCGAGCGATTGAAGTCGATGAGGCTCCTGCGGGCGAGGCTCACCTTTCGACCGCCCTGGTCCTCGTGGATTAGTCGGCCGGTGTCCTCCTCCAGGTGGGCCCGATTGATGCGAACCGTGAACGGCCCGGTGCTGGTGTCGAAGGTGAGCTTCCCGTGGGCCGCCAGAGGCAACTGGTACTGGCTGATCTGGTAGCCCTTGGGCAGGTCCGGGTAGAAGTAATTCTTGCGATCCCAACGCGTCGTCTTCGCGATCGTCGCCTCGATCGCAAAACCGGTGGCGATGACCCACTCGACCGCGGTCTTGTTGATCGTCGGCAGGACGCCCGGCAGGCCCAGACAGACCGGGCAGCAGTGGCTGTTCGGTGCTGCCCCGTCGATCTCGGTGGAGCAGCCGCAGAACATCTTGCTGGCGGTCTTGAGCTGGCAATGGATCTCGATGCCAATGACGGCCTCGTAACGCTCCAGCGCACTACCCCTGCTGGCGGTCACGGCGGCCGTGGTCACGCCTCGGTCTTCCGGCGCTTCACGAAACGTTCGATGCGAACGAGAGCCTCGCGCAACTCGGCCTCGTTGGTGGCGTAGCAGCAGCGGACATGGCCCTCACCGGCCTGGCCGAAGGCCGTGCCCGGCACGACGGCGACAGACTCTTCGCGCAACAGCTGCTCCGCGAAGGCCTCGCTCGAGAGCCCCGTGGAGGTGATCTGGGGAAAGGCGTAGAAGGCGCCGAGCGGCTCGAAGCAGCGCAGGCCGATGGCGTTGAAGCCGTCGACCAGCAGGCGGCGGCGGCGGTCGTACTGGCCGGCCATGCGGGCGATATCCGGCTCGCCAGTCTTAAGCGCTTCCAGCGCCGCGTCCTGAGCCACCGTTGGGGCCGACATGATCACGTACTGGTGGACCTTGAGGATCCCTTCCAGGATCTCCGACGGCGCGCAGATATAGCCGATCCGCCAGCCGGTCATGGCATAGGCCTTGGAGAAGCCGCCCATCAGGACGGTCCGACGGCGCATCCCCGGCAGCGCACCCATCGTCCGCATCTCGTAGCCACCATAGACGAGGCGGTCGTAAATCTCGTCGCTGTAGACGAGCAGGTCGTGGCGGACAGCGATGCGGGCGATCTCGTCCTGGACGTCGGGGGGTAGGACCGCGCCGGTGGGGTTGCAGGGGTAGTTGAGCAGGAGGGCCTTGGTCCGCGGCGTGATGGCCGCCTCGACCTTGGCCGGATCGAGGGCGAAGTCCTCATCCAGGAGCGTGTTCACGCCCACCGGCACGCCGCCGGCGAAGATGACCGCCGGACGGTACGAGACATAGGAGGGTTCGTGCAGGATGACCTCGTCGCCCGGGTCGATGGTGGCCCGGATAGCCACGTCAAGCGCCTCGGACGCGCCGACGGTGATCAGGATCTCCTCGGTCGGGTCGTACCGGACGTCGTACAGCCGCTCGATGTGGTGGGCCAGCGCCCGCCGAAGCTCGATCGTGCCGTAGTTGCTTGTGTAGTGGGTCCGGCGCGCGGCCAGGCTGTGCTGGCCGGCCTCGATCACCTGCTGGGGCGTGTCGAAATCGGGCTCGCCGACGCCCAGGCTGATGACGTCGGTCATCGTCGCCAGGATGTCGAAGAAGCGGCGGATGCCCGAGCGCGGAACCTCATCAACCCGGCGCGCCAGGACACGCGTCGAGAGCGGCGGGCGGGTCGGCTCGTCTTGAGAGTTAAGGATCGAGGGATCGGTCTCGAGTCGAGTGTTGGAACGGGTCGGCGTAGTCATCGGTAGGTCCTCATGCTTGTCCACTCGAGCCCTCGGCGGATGCGCTCTGGAGGCGCTCCTTCCGCTGCATGGGGCTGGGCGTGGTGGGATCGTCAGTCAGCGACAGCTCGGCGGGATCGAGGTCCCGCCAGGTTGCTCTGGCCGTCATCCCTTCGTAGGCCCGGGCCAGGCGAAGCATTGAAAGTTCGCTCCACGGTGCCCCAATGATCTGGAGCCCGACCGGGAGACCAGCGGACAGCCCGGCCGGGATCGACAGCCCCGGCAGGCCCGCCATGTTGACCGGTAGGGTGCAAGCGTCCGAGAGATACATCGCCACTGGGTCCTCGAGTTTGGCGCCCAGAGGGAAGGCCACGGTGGGGCTGGTCGGCGCGCAGATCGCGTCGAAGCCGGCCGCCCAAACCGCGTCGAAGTCCGACTTGATGAGGGTCCGGACCTTCTGCGCCTTGAGGTAGTAGGCATCGAAGTAGCCGGCCGACAGAGCGTACGTGCCAAGCATGATCCGACGCTTGACCTCGGGCCCGAAGCCCGCGTCTCTCGTACGAAGGTAGTCGACGATGAAATCACCGGAGCTTCGATCGGCGTGGCCGTATCTAACGCCGTCGAAGCGCGCCAGGTTGGAGCTGCATTCGGCCGGGGCGATGATGTAGTACGTGGCCAGGCCGTAGTGCGTGTGCGGCAGCGAGACTTCCTCGACGATCGCGCCGGCCTGCTCCATAGCCGCAACCGCCTCACGAACACGAGAGGCCACGCCGGCCTCCATGCCGTCGACGAAGTACTCCTTGGGGAGCGCCAAGCGCTTGCCCTTCAGATAGCTCGCCGCCTCATCATCGCTCGCAGTCAGGCTGAGCAATTCGTCCGGCACCGCCACGGGCGCGGAAGTGGCGTCGCGCTCGTCTCGGCCCGAGACGGCGTGGAGCAGGACCGCCGCATCGCGAGCGTCGCGAGCCAACGGGCCGATCTGGTCCAGGCTGGAAGCGAAGGCCACGATCCCGAAGCGGCTGACCCGGCCGTATGTCGGCTTCATGCCCACGATCCCGCACAGCGAGGCCGGCTGGCGGATGCTACCGCCAGTATCCGTGCCGATTGCGAGCGGGGCGTGGTAGGCGGCGACGGCGGCCGCGGAGCCACCGGAGCTACCGCCGGGAACTCGATTCAGGTCCCAGGGGTTGGCCGTGGGCCCGTAGGCGGAGTGTTCCGTGGACGACCCCATAGCGAACTCGTCCATGTTGGTCTTGCCGAGGATCACGGCGCCGGCGGCTCGGAGGCGGGCGGTGACTGTCGAGTCGAACGGAGCAATGTAGCCCTTCAGGATCTTGGAACCAGCAGTGGCCTGACCGCCCTTTACGGAAACGAGATCCTTGAGCCCGACCGGCACTCCGCAGAGCGGATGGAGCGCTCGCAGGGCGGCCGGGCCGTCACGGCGCGCGGCGGCGATGCGGGCGTCCGCGGCGTCGGCCTGGGCCAGCGCGTCGGTGCGGTAAATCACGAGCCAGGCGTTCAGGGCGTGGTTCTGCCGCTCGGCGACAGCCAGGTGGGCCTCGGTCAGGACGCGCGACGAAATCTCGCCGGTGCGCAGAAGCGCCGCCATCTCATGGGCGTGGAGGCGGGTGAGGTCGGGCATCGGCTAGGCGTCCCCCTCGCCGCCCAGGATCGCGGGCACCACAAAGTGGCCGCCACTTCGCTCGGGGGCGTTGGCCACGGCGTCTTCCACGGCCAGCGAGGGCTGGACCACGTCCTCGCGCAAGATGTTCTGCAATTCGATCGTCTGGGCCGTCGGCGGAATGTGCTCGGTGTCGAGAGTCGTTAGCACGGCGTACTGATCGAGGATGTGGTTCAGCTGCCCTTCAAGGCGCGACAACTCGTCCGCGCTGAGACCAAGGCGCGCGAGATGGGCGACGTGTTCGACATCGGCACGGGTCAGGTTGGCCATTGCGGGATGATACCGGACAGCACCGCACGTCGGCTCCGGCCGCGGCGTCCGCGGGCGGCGGCCGGCCCTGGTCCGACGTCCCGAACCCGACTGGCCACCGGCTACCATTCGTGGACCGGTTGACCATGGACCCACGAGCGTTCGAACGGGCTGAGCACCCGCAGCCGCTTCAGGAGCCTGCATGACCTCGCTCGATATCCGCGACATGACCGCCGCCGACGTGGATGCGGCGGTTGCGCTCGCCCGCGCCCAGGGCTGGCGCGATCGGCGACGGTTATACGAGTTCGTGCTACGGACATCGACCTGTCTGCCGCTCGTCGGCGTGGTCGGGGGTCGAGTCGTGGCCACGGGTCTTGGAACGGTCAGCCTGCCGGTCGGGTGGATCGGCGCGATCGTCGTGGAGGAGGGGCTACGGCGCCGCGGTCTGGGGCGCGCAATGACCGAGACGATCTGCGAGGCATTGCGGGCGGCGGGTTGCGTAGTTTTGTCGCTGGTGGCGACCGACGCCGGGCGCCCGCTATACGAACGCATGGGCTTTCGTGTCGCAACCTCGTACCACCAGCTCCAGGCCGATCACTTGCCGGGGCCGCCGCTCACGCCTCCCGGTGCACATGTCCGAACGGTCGAGCCGGCCGACCTACAGGAAATACTCGAACTCGACCGATTAGCTACCGGGGAGGATCGTTCCGAGCCTCTCGCCCGGCGTGCTGAGTCTGGCGGTTGGGTGTTGGAGCGCGAGGATGTCGTCCGCGGCTACTTGCTGCCGTCTGAGCGAGCTTACGGCGTGATCGTCGCCCCTGACTTCGAGGACGGGCTCCACCTTCTGG